>JACQAL010000010.1 GCA_016195025.1 Bacteroidota bacterium
ATAAAGGAAGGTGACTTTTTTTCACCCAAAAGTGTCTCGATTACGACACGCTCTTTATAACTTAATCTGTGATAATTCTGTGTTTCCATACAACAAATCTACTAGGTCGATTTGTTGCGCTAAGTTCTTGAATTCGGGATTGTCCGTTTAACATTGCTGCCAACGCTTTCGGGGTTTGCGATGTGGCGGATTAAAAACCACTTCACTGTCCCCCGATGCGAAGATAATTAAAAGCAGAAACTTTCAAATTAAATGTCAACCGCCATAGCGCAAACCCCGTGTTGGCGGTTCGTTGTTCTTTTTGTCCTGCGTTGTTGTCCCACCGCGAGAAACGATTTGTTAAAGGAGAAACTGTCGGGCGAGAATTTATTTTGGGGATTTGTCTTGTTATAAAAAACTTGTCGGTGCGGAAAAGTTGTCTGCCGATGTTTTTGTTTTTTGTATTTAAAAGTCCTTGCGAAATTGTCTGGCGGGAAAAGCGGTCGGCACAAGCGCAACTGTCCCGCTGAATTTTTTTGTTGCTTGGCTGTCCGCGAATAAAATTTTTGTCTGCCGATGAACAGCGAAGAAGAGTTGCAAAGTTGTCAGCCGAAAAATGTATTTGTATTTATTAAGTCACTCTCTGCAAACGATGGCGTGTCCTTTGTAAAACTTGATTGTCTGTCCCCGATAAGTTTTTTTCACAAAGTCAGCGCGGGACAGTCCCACGAGAAAAATTGTCAACGGAGTGAGAAGTTGTCTTGCTGAAAAAGTCGTGGAAGAATTGCGGGACTGTCCCCCGATGACTTTATAAATTGTCTGGAAAAACTGTCCAGGTTTTACAATGACCGCCAACGTTTTGCAAGTTGGAGAAGTGGCGGAGTTCGGAGCACTTCACTGTCCCGCAGCACAAAGGTAAATAAATGCACTAAAGTTCTACTTGCATGTCACCCGCCATTTCTCCAACTTGCTGTTAGCGGTAGTTTTTTCTGTCGTGTCTGTCTGCCGAGACAAACGAAACAAAAAAGTGAAGAACTGTTTGCCGATAAAAAGCTGTCCTAAAAAAATTGTCTGCCAAGACAGACACACAAAAAACTACACAATTGTCAGTGCGCAAAGTTGCTAAGAGAAAAGTTATTGTCTGCCGAGAACAACTGTCGAGGAAATGCGCAACTGTCCGCCATTTATTTTTTCTTTTGTTCTTCTTTTTTTTCTGCAAGCCCTACAATTGCCTTAAGTTTTAGTTCTCTTTCGTGTCTATGTATATACCATTCTTCAAACAAGAGTTCAATCAGTTCAAGCAATAGTTGGGCTTCTTTAGGTTCTACATCTATAATTAGATTAATATCTTTTTCCATATGAGCCCCGATGTTTCCTACTTTTCTAACTGAGTCAATGGATTTCCAAGTCAAAGGGTCAACTTTTTCTTCAATGGCATTTATTTCGTCAACTAACCTTGCTTTTGAAACACGCCAAAAGTCACGAATTATTCCCTGTAAACATCTTCTTGATAATGTCGCAGATGCTTTTGGACTTAATTCTAAAATTGCTGAAGCCTCTTCATAATCATTTTTGATTGCAACTGGAATATAGTCGGGGAAAACTTTTGCAAAAGAACCAGGAAGTAGTCGCCAATGCTTCAGTCTGTCTGGTTTTTCCCATCTATTAAGTGCGTTGTTGTATTTGTATGAGTGTAAAACTGCTGTCAAGGTGATTTTTTTACATTCTTCATTTGGACAAACAATCCATTCATTGCGAATTAGTCTATATCCTTCAGAGTTGTCTATTGTCATAGCATTCTCTGTCGCAGAAAAATTGTCACGGTTGATTGTTGTTTTTTTGTCGCAGTATGGACAAGTCCAGTTGAAAGTCATAATTTATTTTTTTTGTTTTTTTAAAATTACCGCTAACGTTCCGCGGGCGTGCGAAGTGCGGGATTAAAAAGCACTTGGCTGTCCGCGAGAACAAATATAATTAAATACTGAAAACATTTTTTCAAAAAGTAAACCCGCATTGCGCACGCCCGCTGTTAGCAATAGTGGCTCTGTCCTGCCGTCACTGTCCACCGTGCGAAGCATTTTGTTAAAGGAAAGGTCATAAATTTCTTTTTCATCTTGTAATGTAATAATAACATTGTCTAATAGTTGTCTGCCCGTGCGCAACTGTCCACCGCGTGCAAGCGTTTTCATTTTATTTTTTTTACGAAGCATTTTCTGTTTTTCTAAAAGTGCTTTCTGTGCTGGCAAAGATTTTGGTTTGTAGTTCATTATTTATTTTTTTATTTGTTGTTCCTTGCTCTCTTCAATGAATCTTTTTAGTTTAAGTAATTCTTCATCGCTGAGAAAAGATAAGTTTACATGAACATATATCGTATCATTCTCTTTAATCCATTGTATTAGTTCTGCGCGAGTCATATAACAAAATTAAAAAATGTGTTGCTGTCCGTTACCGTTAAGTTGTCTATTGTTGAACGATTGTCTGTCCGTTAAACTATTTTCCTTTTTTCTTTTTCTTCTGTCTATCCGCTCGCACTTGTTTGTCTACGGATATTACAAGTTGTCTAAAGTTCTTGTCTGGGTGTTCCGCAAAACTTGTCACATTGAAAAAACCTTGTGTCAGTCCGTTGATGAGCAGTCCCCGAAGTCCGTTAGTTTTTTTGTCGTTTGCCATTATTGCTAACGTTCCGCAAGTTTGCGCTGTGCGGATTTTCGGAGAAGGATTTGTCGGCAAGACAAATGCTTTGTAGAAAATCTGCACACCAAATTTACGATTTTGCCCGCATAGAGCAAACTTGCTGTTAGTGGCTGGGCGTTTTGTCTGTCGTGCAGTCGGTGTCTGTCCGCTACTTTTTTTTCTTTGTCGGGGAAGATGTTGCTTTTTTATTTGCGTCAAGAGCAACTGTCAGCCAGTAGTCAAAGTCCTTTTTGTTTGTCCAGCCGTCAGGACTTATGAGCAACCAACCAGCCATAGATTTTTTTCCTGAAAGGTCAAATGGTTTTGCTCCTTTTTTTGTCAATAGATTGTCTGTCTGCTCGGGAACGCAACGAAGAATAATATCGTCCTTGTAAACGCCTGCACACATTTTGTCATTAATCATTAAAGCGATACCGCCAAACATTTTTTTCTCAACTAAATTTTTTGTCCCTGCGAGAGATTGTCGGAGTTTGTCCGCTAATTTTTCATTGTAAGCCATAGTAAATTATTTTTCAGCAATTGATTTAATGTTAGAAAGAATTTTCCCTTGTATCTCACTCATCTTCTTTTTCATCATCAAGGCATTCATAATTCTTACCATCAAGTTAGCAGGTTCGTAATAAGATTCGTTTATGATTTTGGTTTGGTTGTCGCTAATCTTTTCAAGATAGAAACAAAATCTTGGGTCTTTCAACATCTTACCCATTCCCATACTGTCGTTTTCAATAGCCCAAACCGTTTTTTTTTCGTGAACAAGTTCAACCAATTTTTCTGTCATAGTTCCTCTCTTACCTCTGTTATCCATTTCGCAAGTTCTGGTTTCGCCTTGCTTGTCCATTCGTCCTGTGGCTTTAATAACCCCAGGATTGACTTTGTGAAGTTGATTAATGTCTGTAATGATTGCCCAAACTCTGCTGATTGGTGCGTTGATTACAGTTTCGTTGTGTGCTTGTAATTTGCTCATAGTTGTTAATTTTAAAATTGTCTGGGTGCAAAGATATAAATAATTACTTGCAATGTGCAAGTAATATTGTAAATTTGTCGTGTGAAGAAAAAGAAGATAAATAAAAGGTCGCTCTGTCCAATTAGTTCTGCATTGGATATTTTCGGAGACAAGTGGTCGTTGCTTGTCCTGCGAGATATTATGTTTGATAGTAAAAGCACTTACGGAGATTTTTTACAGTCGGAAGAAAAGATTGCTACCAATATTCTTGCAGATAGATTGTCTATGTTGGAATGGGCTGAAATGATTGTCAAGGAGGAGCATCCCGAAAATAAAACCAAATTTGTCTACAAGCCGACACAAAAGGCGATTGATTTAGTTCCTGTCTTTTTAGAGTTAATTGTCTGGAGTGATAAGCACGAAAAAATATCTGTCCGTGCAAAACAGTTTGCCAAACAGATACGGAAGGATAAAGATGCTGTCATTAAGCAATTGTCTGTCCACCTGAAAAGTTTGATGAAGAAGTAAGTGTCTGTCGGTGTCGTTTTTCGCCTTGCCACTAACGGTTCGGGGATTAGCGTAGGCGGGGATAAACCGCTACGAACTTGTCCCACGAAACAAAGGTAATAGAAAGCAATGAACTATAAAATTGCTCGTCTGCCCCGCTTACGCTAATCCCTTGTTATCTGCCGTTTTTATTTTTGTTGTCGTGTCTTTCCGCATTATGAATAAATGTTTGAACCCTCTCAAATAAAAGTTAAATTGTCTTGCTCGGTGATGCCAAAGTCCAGTGTTAGATGTCTGGTTGTGTCGGGTTACACAAATGGTGTCTATCGGCTCAAAATATTTTTCAAGTCGTTGGTAAAGTAGAAATCCAGTCGGAGTAAATTTCTTTTTTATCCATTGGTCGCCAATGAGCCACGCTACAACTTTATTTGGTCGTAAAATTCTATGAATTTCTTTTGTCACCTTTTCTAACTCGTCAAAAAATTCTGTCTGCTCGCAAGAAATTTTTCCAATGCAATTTTTGTCGTTAGAATATTTAATGTTGTCGGAATAGGGGCTGTCTATGAAAACGAAATCAACGCTGTTGTCGTCAAGTGGAATTTTTCTTGCGTCATTTTTTATTATGTCTGGACGAACAACATTAATGTCGTAGCCAATTACTTTTCTATTGAGTTCTTTTGCAACATCTATTGTTGTCCCGCTTCCGCACATCGGGTCAATTACCAAATCATTTTCCTTGGTATAGCGTTGTAGTAAATTCCAAATTACAAAAGCGGGTGTAACTCCATTGTATTTATTATTTCCGTGTGGTTTGTCTCCGTAATTCTGTGTAGGGAAATCCCAAAGAGTAGTGGATTCAAGTATTAATTCTTTTTTATTTTCCATTGAAAAGCAAATATCATTTTATCAACTTTTTTAAATCGTCAATGAATTTATCAAACATTTTTACTTTTCCGCTTTCCTCAATGTTGGTTTCACTCAAAACATAACTGCCGTCCAAATCAACTTCAACTATTGCTCTGCCTTTCTTTGCTGGATGTTTTATTGTGAGCGTTCCATCTTCATCTGGCGTAACGAAATAAACTTTTATGTGCTGTGTAACTTTATCTGAAGCAAGTTTGATTTTCCAGTAACCAGTTTGTGCAATTCTTTCTCTCAAAGTTACTTTGCTTGAAAGCACCGCAACTATTTTACTGTCCTTTGGATTGAAAATAATAATATCCACATCGGGAAGGTGAGAGCCAAATTTACCATAGTCAATAAGCAAATTTCTTTTTACTAATCCCATTTCTTTTGAAAGATTTTCTCCATTAGTTCTTTCAAGAGAATTTCCATTCACAACTTCAAGACCTAAACTTCTAACTTCATCCACAATAATAAACTCAATTAATTTTTCAAGATTTTTTCCTTTGAATGCTCTCCAAGATTGTTCGTGGTCGTCTCCGCCAAAATCTTTTTTGTGTTGTGCTTTTGCTTCTCGCAAAAGATTTGAAATGTGCCGATACGCTTCTTTGCCGAATTTCTCTTTCTTCTTTTCGTATAATGCAATGAGGTCTTTGATTGTCATAATTTTTCCATTATTAAAATATATTCTGTCGGATAAGCCAATTTTAGATTTTTATCATTTGCTTTTACAAATTGTCCCGTATCAGTGTTTCTTGTTGATGGCAACATTTTAGAGGGAATTTCTCTATGAATAACATCGTGAGTTTTGAAACCAATGTTTTCAAATTGCTCTTGGAAAACTTCTGCATTCAAAATATTTACTCCTTGAAATTGCGTATTGCCAATGACAATGCAAGCCCTACCACCTTTTTTTAAAACCCTTTTCATTTCAACAAATGTTTCCAGCAAATCAGCAAAATAATTTTTTACTTCTCTGCCTTTTTTATTCTCTCCTAATTGTAAAACAATTTCTTCTG
Source organism: Bacteroidota bacterium (assembly GCA_016195025.1). Taxonomy (NCBI): domain Bacteria; kingdom Pseudomonadati; phylum Bacteroidota; species Bacteroidota bacterium. The sequence goes on from JACQAL010000010.1 coordinate 6,046, forward strand.
CCAAAGAACTTTTTAAATCAATTTTTTCTCTGTTTGTGTAAGCACTGCCGATAAACTTTTTTCTGAACTCTGCTAACTCGCTCAAATATCCAAACCACAAAGACGGCAACTGATGTAAGTCAGCATATTCGTAAGAAGTTACATACGGAGGACTTGTTACGATTAGGGTCGCTTTATTTTTTTCGCAAGGCAAATTTCGGGAGTCGGCACATTGCACTACTCTGAATTTTCCAATGTTCTGTTTTATTTTTGAGTTTAACATTTTGTCAAACTCAAAATGTCTCTTAATCATTTTTTTTGATTGCTTGAGAAACAAAGTCAGCGGTTCGTAAATTTTTTTGTTTCGGTCTCTTGTTGGCTTAACACTTTTCTGTAACCAAATGGAACAAGATTTTAGAATTTGAGCGAAGGCAACTAAAAAGAAATTTCTGATGTCGTTATTTTTTACTTCCAAAATTCTCGCAAAGATGATTGATAATTTTTCTTTTTGCTGTGGCAAAAACCAGTAATCAATTCTTTCGTTTTTGGGAACAACCTTTAATGATTTTTTTAGAAAGAAATCATATTGTCCGTTTAATCTATTTTGTAAATCAAATTCTATCTTGCTAAATTCTTGTAAAAGTTCTGCTGTCTTAATAGGAGTTGTCTTGACTTTTGCAATTAAATATGCAATGTCGTTTATGTCTGTCCCAATTCCAATTCTGTTATTAACGATTGCTTCTACAACAGTTGTCCCGCTTCCTAAAAATGTGTCAATGACGATGTCGTTCTCGTTACTGTGTTCTTTTATCAGTCGGGATGCAAGTTGCGGAATAAATTTAGCGGGATAAGTATAGTAGCCGTGAGTAATGTAGGATGTGTCCTTGATTGTCTTGTCTGCGAATGACCAAGAGTAGTCAATGGGAATTGTTGAAAGAGTTGTCCGTTCTAAAACTGTCGTGTCGTTCATATTTATTTTTTCTTGTCGCCAAAGTTACAACTTTTTTGTCGTTGGAAAATAGTCGCTGTCGTTGGTTTTTAAAATGGCAGATAACGTTCCGCGGGCGTGCGAAGTGCGGGATTAAAAAGCACTTCGCTGTCCGCCAGCACAAATATAATTAAATGCTGAAAACATTTTTTCAAAAAGTAAACCCGCATTGCGCACGCCCGCTGTTATGCACCGTTTTTGTCTGGCGTGACTGTCCCACGCTACACGCGAAACTATAAACGAGAAATTGTCGAGACGAAAATGATTGTCCTGAAAAAGTGTCTGACGGGACTGTCACACGACAAAAACGAAACACTGTCTGTGCGCAACTGTCCGCTGTGCAGTTTTTATTTTGTCTTGAGTTTTTCTTTTAATGTCGCAAGCAGGATTTCTTTTTTCTTTTCTCCGACAACTCCTGTTGCGTATTGTGATTTCATGTCCGCGTTAAGCCAGTAGTCGCCACAGTTTGAAATAGAGTAGTCAGTGTCTTTTGGGTTTTGGTGTCCACCGTCAGAACATTTGTAGAAAGCAATTACATAATATTTTGTCGTTTCGAACTGTGATAGATACGGTCGGCAAAGCATTCCGTTGTCTCCCCAGACAGTCACAGTTTTTCTTGTCTCTTGTCCTTTATAAATGTCAATGACTTCAACTTCCATAGACATTGGTGTCTGTTTGCCGTTGATGTCTTTGTAGGTTAGATATTTTGTCACCTTAACCAAAGCGATAAAGTCTGTCTTTGGTGCAACTGTCAGAAAGTCGCCCTGATAATCACAGTCGCACGCGAAAGTTGTCTGTTCAACTGTCAATAAGAGGAGAACAAATGTTATTGTTAATCGTGTCATTTTTTTTGTCGTTTTAAAATGGTGCATAACGCTCTGTGGCTTGGCAGAAGTGCGGGAGTTTTTCCTACAAACTTTCTACGAAGCACGAAATAAAGTTAAAAGAAATAATTGTCCTACGAAGAATGAAAGCCCGCATTTTGCCAAGCCGCTGTTAGCGGCTGTGGATTT
>JACQAL010000011.1 GCA_016195025.1 Bacteroidota bacterium
GGACTTCCGACTCCGAATTCAAACCATGCAGAAGAAATTGTAAAAGCCGGAATCGAAATCCAATCGTGGATGAAAGAGCAGAATAATAAATGGAGCTTGAGAATGGGAATTCATTCAGGGCCTGTCACGGCTGGAGTGGTGGGCGATAAAAAATTCGCTTACGATATTTGGGGGGATACGGTGAATACGGCAAGCAGAATGGAATCATCGGGTGAGGCAGGAAGAATAAATATTTCGGGCGCAACGTACCAAATCCTTCAAGGTTTTCAAAACCTTGAAGGATTAGAATTCAAGTTCCGCGGAAAAATTCCCGCCAAGAATAAAGGCGAAATAGAAATGTATTTTGTGGAAAGCAAATAACTTTATGTGATGCAAAAACTTATTATTCTTTTTAGCGGTTTTTTATTTTCTGTTTCCTGCTTGGGTCAGAATAAAGCGCTGGATTCCTTAACCCACCTGCTCGCGGAGTGCAAAACCGATACGGGAAAAGTTATCTTGCTTTTTAAAATCAGCGATGAATATTTTTGCTGCAGCGATGACAGCGCAAATGCTTTTGCCCAGCGCGGGCTTCATCTCGCTCAACGTATAAATTTTCAGAGGGGAATTGCAATAAATTTAATAACGATAATAAAATATTACAGGAGACAAGGAAGCTATGCCCTAGCCATTCAGCATTCGCTGGAGTTAATGAAAATAGCGGACAGTACACGGGACGAAGAATTAATTTCTTCCGCCAACACAGAAATAGGAAATGTATATTATGTTCAGAATAATTTAAATGATGCCATTCTTCATTTTGAAAAAGCGCTTGAAACAGAAAAAAAAAGGGGTAATAAGCAGGGAATGGCAGCCCTCACCGCCAACATCGCCAACTGCTATATGCTTAAAGGCGATTACATCAAAGCGCTCGATTACAATCAGCAATCCTTAAAACTTGAACAGGAAAGAAATAACACGCAGGGCATTGCCGAAAGTTTAATCAACATAGGCAATGTTTATTACATGCGAAAATATTTTGCAAAAGCCCGCGAGAATTATGAAGAAGCGCAAAAAAAATTCGAAAGCATTAACGACCAGAAAGACATTGCTTCGCTGCTTGCAAATATAGGCAGCGTGTATGACGAAGAGAAAAATTTTCTGAAGGCGCTCGAATACTTTGAAAGGGCATTGGGAATTGCAAAAAAAAATAATTACAAAGACCTTGTTGAAGCAGTATATGAGAATTTCGCTTCCTGCTATGAGCATCAGAATAATTTCCAGAAAGCATACGAATACCATAAACTTTATTCCGATACCAAAGACAGTTTGCTGAATGAAGAAAGCAGCAAGCAAATTGCAGAAATGCAAACCAAGTACGAAACGGAGAAGAAAGAGCGGCAGATAACACTTTTGAACAAAGATAAAGATCTGCAGTTTCTTAAATTACAGCGACAAAGATTAATAATTTTATATGTTGCAGCAGGACTTTTAGTGGTGCTGATACTTTCAGTGTTCATTTTCCGCGAGAGAAGAAAATCAGAAAAACTTTTGCTGAATATTTTACCGGCAGAAACAGCGAAGGAACTCAAATCAAAAGGAAAAGCATCTCCGCGTCATTACGAAAGCGTGACTGTTATGTTTACCGACTTCAAAGGGTTCACTACCATTGCCGAAAAACTTTCTGCGGAAGAATTAGTTTCAGAATTAGATTTTCTTTTCAAAAAGTTTGATGAAATAATTTCCAGATACAACATCGAAAAAATAAAAACCATCGGAGATGCGTATATGTGCGCAAGCGGCTTGCCGGTTTCGAATTCAAACCATGCAGAAGAAATTGTAAAAGCCGGAATCGAAATCCAATCGTGGATGAAAGAGCAGAATAATAAATGGAGCTTGCGCGTGGGAAGTAGTAGGCGATAAAAAATTTGCTTATGATATCTGGGGAGATACGGTGAATACGGCAAGCAGAATGGAATCTTCAGGCGAGCCGGGTAAAATAAATATTTCGGGCGCAACGTACCAAATCCTTCAAGGTTTTGAAAACCTTGAAGGATTAGAATTCAAGTTCCGAGGAAAAATCCCCGCAAAGAACAAAGGAGAAATAGAAATGTATTTTGTTGAGAAATCGTAAATGAAAAAAGCAGTACATAGTTTACTTTTTCTCCTTATTACTATCACTTTATTTTCTCAGCAAAAAAAAATTGATTCATTGGAGAATGTTTTGAAAACTGCAAAGGAAGATACAAACAAAGTGAATACTTTGAACGCTTTGAGTATGCAATTATGGCGAACAGGAGATTTTAATAAATCAAAACAATACGCCACAAATGCATTATCTCTCTGTGAAAAATTGAATTTTAAAAAGGGGCTCGCTACAGCTTACAATAACATCGGAATCAGTTATCGGAATCTAAGCGATTATACGGAGGCATTGAAGAATCACTTGCAAGCCCTAACTATAATGAAAGAACTTGGCGATAAAAAAGGACTTGCCACAACTTACAACGGCATAGGACTTATTTATAAAAACCAAGGCAATTATCCTGAAGCGTTAAATAATTTTTTGCAATCATTAAAAATAGATGAGGTGTTTGGTGACAAGCAAGGCATGGCTTCTTCTTACAATAATATCGGAATTGTTTATTGGAAACAGGGAAACTCGACCGAAGCATTAAAAAACCATTTGGAAGCATTAACGTTAAGAGAGGAAATCAACGACAAAAAAGGTCTCGCGGCTTCCTACAATAATATCGGTTCTATTTATGAATATCAGGGCGATTCGCTTGGCACCCGCCACGATTCTTTAGATATGAAAAATAAATATTCGGAGGCGCTGAAAAATCATTTGAAAGCACTAAAAATAAAAATAGAAATTGGCGACAAAAGAGGAATCGGCAATTCTTACAATAATATCGGAACCATTTACAACAAACAGGGTAACCGCAAAGAGGCATTGAAAAATCATCTTGGCGCATTAAAAATAAGAGAAGAAATTGGTGATAAAGAAGGCGTAGCAACTTCTTATATCAACCTTGGAACTATTTTTACTGAAGACAAAAAATATAAGGAAGCAAAGAACTATTTTATAAACGCATTGCAATTGTCCATAGAAATTAAAAACAAAGATGACATTCAAGATAGTTACAAAGAATTATCACAATTGTCGGCACTATCGGGTGATTTTAAAAATGCCTATCAGTATCACAAACTTTATAGCGATGTAAAAGATTCACTCCTCAACGAAGAAAGTTCAAAGCAGATAGTCGAAATGCAAACCAAGTACGAAACTGAAAAAAAGGAACAACAGATAACGTTGCTGAATAAGGATAAAGAATTGCAGGATGCTCAACTGAACAGACAGAAAATAATTATCTGGTCAGTAGCGGCAGGATTACTTGTTGTGCTGACACTTTCCATTTTCATTTTCCGTGAGAGAAGGAAATCAGAAAAACTTTTATTGAACATTCTCCCTGTAGAAACCGCGCGTGAATTAAAAGCAAATGGTAAAGCAACAGCAAAGCATTACGAAAGCGTAACCGTCATGTTTACCGACTTCAAAGGATTCACCACCATCGCAGAAAAACTTTCTGCGGAGGAATTAGTTTCAGAATTAGATTTTCTTTTCAAGAAGTTTGACGAAATAATTTCTAAGTATAACATTGAAAAAATAAAAACCATCGGAGATGCCTATATGTGCGCCTCAGGATTGCCAACTCCAAATTCAAATCACGCAGAGAATATTGTTCGCGCTGCATTGGAGATTCAGAAATTCATGGAAGAGTCTGCAATCAGCAACCGGCAATCGGCAAATGAAAAACAAAAATTGCGGACTGCCGACTGGAATTTGAGGATTGGTATTCATTCGGGACCTGTTACCGCTGGAGTAGTGGGCGATAAAAAATTCGCTTACGATATTTGGGGGGATACGGTGAATACGGCAAGCAGAATGGAATCATCGGGAGAGGCAGGAAGAATAAATATTTCGGGCGCAACGTACCAAATCCTTCAAGGTTTTGAAAACCTTGAAGGATTAGAATTCAAGTTCCGCGGAAAAATACCCGCCAAAAACAAAGGAGAGATTGATATGTACTTTGTGAAGCAAAGCGCGATGGAGAAAATAATTTAGCAATGAAAAAATGAAACGGCTTTTTATTTTCATATTCACATTTATACACCTGCATATCTGTACATTTATATTCGCACAACAAAAAAAAATTGATTCATTGGAGAAACTATTCCCGGTTGTACATGACGAGAAGGAGAAGGTTAAGATTCTTAAAAAACTATGCAGCGAATATCGGGATGCTGGCGAATATGATAAATCTATGAAACAAGCTCAGGAACTTTTGAATTTATCGCAAAAGTTAAATTATAAAAATGACATCGGTGAAGCATTTAGGCAAATGGGTTTGACTTGCAAGCGGCATGGAAATTTAAACGAGGCGCTGAATTATTTTTTAAAAGCGGAAACAATATGGGAAGAAAACCGATACAGCAAAGGCATGGCTGCGTCATATGAAGATATTGGCGGTGCTTATTTCAATAATGGAGATTATGCCCATGCAAGTGAATATTTTTGGAAATCATTAAAGACAATGGAAATCACAGGCAATAAACACGGAGAAGCAAATTGTTACGGTGATCTTGCTGAAATACTTGCTCAAAACGGGGACAATGTTAAGGCGTTGGAATATTATAATACAGCCATAAAAATTTTAAATGAAAACGGGCTTCAACAACATACAGCCTCTCCGCTCAGTGGAATAGGAATCATTTATTTCAGTCAGAAAAACTATGAAAAAGCAATAGATTATTTTAAACAATCATTGGCGATTGATGAAAAAACAGGCGACAAAAAAAGTATCTCCACTATGCTTAATGATATTGGCAGCGCTTATGATGAAGAAGGAAAATATGATATGGCGCTTGATTATTATTTTAAAGCATTGCAGTTGAGCGAGGAACTTAAAGTGCCTGACCAAACCAGTATGAATTTATACAATATCGGATATGTATATGGGAAACAAAAAAAGTTTGAACAAGCAATTGAGTATCTTAAAAAAGGGCTTGCTCTTGCAAAGCAAATCAATTCCAAATTTGATATAAAGAATGCGTTTCAATTTTTATCAGAAACCTATCAGCGAATGGGCGACTATAAAAACGCATACGAATACCACAAACTTTATTCCGATACCAAAGACAGTTTGCTCAATGAGGAATCTTCCAAGCAAATTGCAGAAATGCAAACCAAGTATGAAACAGAAAAGAAAGAACAGCAGATTACTTTACTGAATAAGGATAAAGAATTACAAGACGCACAACTCAACCGGCAGAAGATTGTGATATGGTCAGTCGGAGGAGGATTGTTTGTGGTGCTGACACTTTCCATCTTCATTTTTCGCGAGCGAAGAAAATCGGAAAAACTTCTTTTAAATATTTTACCAGTCGAAACCGCAAGAGAACTCAAGGCAAATGGAAAAGCAAAAGCAAAACATTACGAAAGCGTAACCGTAATGTTTACCGACTTCAAGGGGTTCACAACAATAGCAGAAAAACTTTCAGCAGAAGAATTAGTTTCGGAACTTGATTTTCTTTTTAAGAAGTTCGATGAAATCATTTCCAAATACAATATTGAAAAAATAAAAACGATTGGTGATGCATACATGTGCGCCAGCGGACTGCCAACTCCCAATTCAAATCATGCAGAGAATATTGTTCGCGCTGCATTGGAGATTCAGAAATTCATGGAAGAGTCTGCAATCAGCAGTCTGCAATCGGCAAATGAAAAACAAAAATTGTGGACGGCCGATTGGAATTTGAGGATTGGGATTCACAGCGGGTCTGTCACCGCAGGAGTTGTGGGCGACAAGAAATTCGCTTATGATATTTGGGGAGACACAGTAAATACCGCTTCAAGAATGGAATCATCGGGTGAGCCGGGTAAAATAAATATTTCGGGCGCAACGTACCAAATCCTTCAAGGTTTTGAAAACCTTGAAGGATTAGAATTCAAGTTACGCGGAAAAATCCCCGCCAAGAACAAAGGCGAAATAGAAATGTATTTTGTGGAGAAGACATGAAAAAACTTTTGCAAATAACTTTTTTTCTTTTCAGCATTTCCGGTTTTTCCCAGCAAAGAAAAGTTGATTCTCTTTTAACCCTCTTACGGAAAGACAAATCCGGCACTACTCAAATTAATCATCTTCTTACACTCTGCGATGAATACCCTTTCATAGGAGAATATGATTCTGCCATTCATTATGGAAATAAAGCCCTCCTTCTTTGCAACGGTCAAAACCTTCAAGGATTAAAAGCCAAAGCCCTCAACGGCATCGGAATTGCCTATTTCTATCAAGGCGACTATCCAAAAACATTGGAATACTATTTTCAGTCGTTGAAAATAAAAGAACAAATTGGAGACAAAAGCGAAATCGCAAAAACTATCGGCAACATCGGTACTGTCTATTGGAGACAAGGCAATTATTCGAAAACATTGGAATACTATTTCAAGGCATTGAAAACATTTGAAGAAGTAGGAAATAAAAATAAAATCACAGTCATTCTCAGCAACATCGGAATTGTCTATAAAGAACAGGGCGACAATCCCAAAGCATTGGAATACTATTTCAAGGCATTGAAAATGGATGAAGAACTTGGTAGAAAAAATGGAATTGCAGCCAATCTCAACAACATCGGAACTGTTTATTATCAGCAAGGCGATAATACAAAAGCGTTGGAATGCTTTTTCAAAGGATTGAAAATGGCGGATGAACTCGGAGACAAACAATCGCAAGCAAACACTTTCGGCAACATCGGTGTTATCTATTCTGCTCAAGCCGATTATCCCAAAGCATTGGAATACTATTTTAAGGCGTTGAAAATAAATGAAGAAATGGGAGATAAAAGTGGAATGACAATAGAACTCGGTAACATCGGCTCGGCTTATACTAAGCAAAAAAAATATGCCCAAGCAGAGCACTATCTGCTGAAGTCGCTTGCCTTAGCCAGGGAAATTGGTTCGCTGGCGGATATTAAGGAAGGGCATCAACTCCTCAGCGAACTCTATTTTGAAAAGGGAGAATATAAAAATGCCTACGAACATCATCAGCAATATTCCAACGCCAAGGACTCACTCCTCAATGAAGAATCCTCCAAGCAGATTGCCGAAATGCAAACCAAATACGAAACGGAGAAGAAAGAACAGCAAATTACTTTATTGAATAAAGACAAAGAACTTCAGGATGCACAACTGAACAGACAGAAGATTGTGATTTGGTCAGTGGTTGGCGGATTGCTGATTGTTGTTTTTCTTTCCATCTTTATTTTCCGTGAAAGAAAGAAATCAGAAAAACTTTTGCTGAACATTCTTCCTGCGGAAACAGCGAGAGAATTAAAGGCGAACGGAAAAGCAAAAGCAAAGCATTACGAAAGCGTAACAGTCATGTTCACCGACTTCAAAGGGTTCACCACCATTGCAGAAAAACTTTCTGCGGAAGAATTAGTAAGTGAATTGGATTTTCTTTTCAAGAAGTTTGATGAAATAATTTCCAGATACAACATCGAAAAAATAAAAACGATTGGAGATGCTTACATGTGCGCCAGCGGACTTCCGACTCCGAATTCAAACCATGCAGAAGAAATTGTAAAAGCCGGAATCGAAATCCAATCGTGGATGAAAGAGCAGAATAATAAATGGAGCTTGAGAATGGGAATTCATTC
>JACQAL010000012.1 GCA_016195025.1 Bacteroidota bacterium
AAGCAAAAAATCCAATTCACATAAACCCTTAAACTTTAATGTATGAAAGTTCAGATTGCCAACGACCTCAAGCAATACAGCGATGCCGAACTCACTGTATTTTCTTTTCATGTAACCACCAGCATGAACCCCAACATAAACCCTTATTTCCCCAGCACCATTCCCGCGCTTTCCACGGTGGATGCAGCGGCAAACGCGCTTATTGCTTTTCTGGATGCTCATAAAAAAGGCGATAAAACCCAAACCAAAAATGATTTGCGCGATGCATTGGAAAACCTCATTAACTCATTAGGAAAAACGGTGGAAATACGGGCGAACAATCCGCTTCAGGGTGAAGACCCTGTTGTGATTGCCCAAAGCACGGGTATGCACCTGAAAGATAAAACCCACCCGCAAAAACGCACGTTTTCCGTAAGGCGCGGCAAAGACCCGGGCACCCTCATTGCCACTGCTGAAAGCGAACGTAAAGACGGAGCGGTGGCGCACGAGTGGCGCTTTACCTACGACCCAACCCTGCAAAACTGGACGCACGCCCCTTCCACTTCAGAAGCCACCACATTACTTGACGGGTTGACCAGCGAAAAACGCTGTTTTGTGAGCCACCGCCCCGTAAAGCGCACCCCGAAAAAAAGCAGCGCGGCAGTGCATAAAGCCGAAAAAGGAGGTCCCGAACCCTGGAGCGAGCCAAAAAGCGAACTTGTTCCCTGAGAAAGGAATAAGGAATAAGGTATAAAGGGATAAGGATAGTCAAAAATAAGCAAAAAATGAGGTTTTATGAATAATGCGAGTGATAACATGCGCAATGCTCACGAGAGTTGATGCAATGTTCGCGAGAGTTGACGCAATGCTCACGAGAGTTGATGCAATGTTCGCGAGAGTTGACGCAATGCTCGCGAGAGTTGATGCAATGCGCACGAGAGTTGACGCAATGCGCACGGGCGCGTGTGCAGAGTTCACGTCCATTGATGCAATGGGCATGGGCACGTGCGCAGAGGACAAGCGCATTGATGCAGAGGACACTTTCCCTGCGTACCGGAAAATTGCAGTTGAAAACTAAATAATAACCAATAAAAACAAAACAACAATGAAAACAACTACAAACAAAATTGCTGTTCGCCAAATTGGACGAACTCCGCATTTTATCGGAGCGCTGCTCTTAGCAGTAATTTTTACACTCGGCATTGCCGGGGTGAAGGGGCAAACAACATTAAGCGGTACTGCTTCAAATGGCTGTACTGCTGCGGCACCAGCGGCTAATAACACTAATACAGCAATTGGCTGTTCTGCTGGTAATGCTAACTCAGGCAGTAATAATACAAGTGTTGGCAATTTAGCAGGCAACGCGCTTACCGGAACGGGCGCTCAAAACACATTTGTAGGGTATCAGGCAGGCACAGCAAATACATCGGGTATTAACAATACATTTATTGGCTATAATGCCGGAGTTACAAACACCACTACCGGAGCCAGCACCTTTGTGGGCAGAGAAGCGGGGCAGGCGCAAACCACTGGAGGCGAAAATACTTTTCTCGGCTATCAGGCAGGTTTTTCAAATACGAGCGGAATTGATAATGTTGCCAGCGGAAATCAGGCATTCTACTGGAACACTACAGGAACCGCTAACTGCGTTGTTGGATACCAGGCGGGAAAAGGTTCATCTGGAAATTCGTATTCACACAATTCTTTTTTTGGCTGGAGCAGCGGAAATGTAAGCACCACCGGAACAGATAATTCGTTTTTCGGTTCTGCATCGGGCGCTAATACCACTTCAGGAAATTACAATACCTTTATGGGACGCAATGCGGGCTGGACAAATGCAACAGGAACTGATAACACTTTTATAGGACGCGGTGCCGGTTATGCTAATACCGCAAGTTATAATACCGCGCTAGGAAGAAATGCAGGGCAAACTATCACCACCGGCTCGAATAATACCTGCGTGGGATATGGCGCGGATGTTGCAGCTGCCGCTATCGAGCGAGGTGCATTTGGATATAATGCTATGAATAATCATGCAGATTATTCAATTCAATTAGGCAGCACTGCGGTTACAGATATTTGGTGTGGAAATGGAACCGCTACTGTACATAGTAGCGATGGACGATTTAAATTTAATATAAAAGAAGAAGTGAAAGGTTTGGAGTTCATCAATAAACTTCGTCCGGTCACTTACCAAATGGATACAAAAAAGTTAGATGATTTTGTAATTAAGGACATGCCTGATAGCATTAAACAAATACATCAATCAGGAATGAATTTTCAACCATCAACATCAATGATTCATTCAGGTTTTATAGCACAAGAGGTAGAAAAGGCTGCCAAAAGTTGTGGATTCACTTGTTCTATAGTTCGCACTCCTTTAGATTCAACAAAAGGTCAATATGGATTGGCTTACGGTGAAATTGTTGTACCACTTGTTAAGGCAGTGCAGGAATTAAGCCATAAAGTTGACAGTTTAGTAAATACAAAAAGTTCTCAGCGCAGTAATAATAGCGGAGGAGATAAAGGCAGCGGTAATTCCGAAACAACAATTAATATTCAACTTGCAAATAATTGCGTATTGTATCAGAACCAACCCAATCCAACAAGCAGCAATACAACCATTCGTTATTTCATTCCTGAAAATGTAACTGGCGCTTACATTGTATTCTTTGATTTTTACGGCAAGGAAATAAAGCGCGTTGAAATAAAAGAAACAGGCAATGGAAAAATTGAGGCGGATACACAAAATTTGATGGAGGGCATGTATTCTTACTCTCTTATAGTGAATGGGAAAGTAATTGATACAAAGAAAATGGAGAAAAATTAACAAGGCGCTGATATTAAAAATAAAAGGTGAAATTCTTTTTTGAGAGTTTCACCTTTTTATCTTTGTAAATTATTACCAATAATAAATACTGAACAAATGAAAAACATTTTACTGATTATGTTTTTTGCATTTACAATAAATGCATCGGCACAGATTACATTAGAACATAAATATGATACTGCTTCTGATTATAAAGATAATATATTGATGATAGTAAAATTTGAATTATTGGGCGAGTGCTATGTTAAAATAAATAGAGAGGGCAACAATATTTCTATTTATGACTTAAATCATTCATTGATAAAAACTATTTCGTTTGCTTCGTATCCTCCCCATGTAGGTAATTTTATTGTTCTTTATTTATCACAACAATTATTTGATACCGATTCTGCAATAGAGTTTTTATATGGCTATTCTAGTGCTGATGGAGTAGTTCATACTCGCATATATAAAGAAGATGGTACATCTATTTTTATTGCAGACTCTCTTTTTTCATGGGATGAAGTTAGTATTCCACAACAGCAGGTTACCATTTATAATACGCCACAAGGCACAAAAATGATTCTTAGTCATATGGGTAATGACCAAGCGTATGTATATAGTTTACCCGGCACCTTAAGCACCGGCATACAGGAGGGCAATGCCGCGCTCATGCAGGCGCAGGGGCTTGGCAGCCTTTACCCCAACCCCAGCACCGGCAAAGCAACTTTGCAATATGAATTGCCCAAAGGAGAAACACAGGGAGAAATAATTTTATACAACACGCATGGCGCAGAGGTTAAACGCTATAAAGTAGATGATACTTTTAAAGATTTGCTGCTTGATAACACGCAACTGCCTGCGGGAACTTATTTTTATCAATTGCAAACAAGTAAGGGTAGTGTGGGAACGAAAAAGATGGTGGTGGTGAAATAAAGAGCAAGTCCGCCTTTTCTTTTATCTTTGATACTAAACATAAAAACTACTCAGATGAAAAAAATCATATACATTATCTTGCTTGCATATAGCATAAGTGCAAAATCACAGATTGTTTGGGAACATACATACGATTCTGCATCAACAGACAATAGTTTGGGCTTTGGTGAAAGCCAACTAATGGTAATAAAGTTTGAAATATCAGGAGAGAGATATGTAAAGGTAAATCGACACGGGGCGAGCATAAGCATTTATGATATGAATCATTCATTGGTTAAAACCATCTCTCTTGTTGCGCTGCCTCTTTGTTTCGGTTCACTTGGAGATATACTTTATTTGTCTGAAAAATTATTTGATACAGACTCAGCGATAGAGTTAATGTATATTAGGAGTTCTTGCGGTGTTTCTTCTCCATATTATATAACTAATATCTACAAAGAAGATGGAACTATACTTTTTTCAGATACTGGTTCTGCACAGATAAAACCAAATTATGAACAACAGCAATATCCCATTTATAATACATCAGTAGGAACAAAAATGATTTTAAGTTATAGAAATGGAGAGGCAAAAGTATTTTCTTTGCCCGGCACATTAAGCCAAGGCGTGCAAGATGGTAATGCGCAACTTATGCAGGCGCAGGGCTTAGGTAACCTTTACCCAAACCCCAGCGCGGGCAAAGTAACTTTACAATATGAGTTACCAAAAGGAGAAAAAGAAGGAGAAATAATTTTATACAACACGCAAGGCGCAGAGGTAAAACGCTACAAAGTAGATGATACTTTTAAGGATTTGCTGCTTGATAATACCATGCTGCCTGCGGGTACTTATTTTTACCAACTGCAAACGAGCAAGGGAAGTGTGGGGAATAAGAAGATGGCGGTGGTGAAGTAAATAATCCTTTTCAAATAACTTTGTAAGTTTGCGCTCATGAAGCGCGCATCAAAAAGGAATAAGGAAATAAGGTATAAGAGAACAGCCGGAAACTTTCTCTATGCCCTATGCCTTATTCCCCTATATCTTATCCCTTATACCTCCTCCGCCCAGCGGCTGAACGGCACAAAGGATGCGGCAGATAACATAATAATTTACGGTGATAGTTTTCTGTTCAGCATTCACGAGCCCAAGGGCTGGACAGGCGATGTGGACAATGCAAAAAATTACAACTCGAATATTATTTTCTATCAAAGCAAAGAAGGCCTGAAGAAAAATACGCTCATACAGGTGCTCACCTATAAAAAGCAGGACGAAGAAGTGAATAAGGATTTGGAATCTGATGTAAGCAACTTCAAAGAGAAGAATCACGATTTGAAAGAACAAACCAACGAAGTGAGCAATAAAAAAATGTATCCCGCTTTTTCAAAACTCGTATATGTGGAAAATGTTTTTTACCAGTATATCGCGTATGTGAATCCCGGCAAGGAGTTTCACAATGCGTTTTCGGTTTCCATGAATATTGCCAAGCGCACAGCCACCAAAGAAGAAATTTCCGCTTTCAAAGAAATTGTTTCTTCGCTAGTGGTATTCAAAAGGTAATCTTCCTGGTAACGAAGTAACGAATCCGATTACAAATTTTACGAATACTGCTGAAACCCTGATTCGTTACATTCGTTACCAGAATTCGTTACTTCGTTACCGGGAGATTATTATTTTTGCCCACTAACTTTTCTTTATGTCCAACCGAACCTTCACCATGATTAAGCCCGATGCCGTGGCGAACAAACACACGGGCGCTATTCTTGACCGGATTATAAAAGCAGGATTTAAAATCATTGCCATGAAATTAGTGCAACTCACTCCTGAAATGGCAGGCAAGTTTTATCTGGTTCACCGCGAGCGTACGTTTTACAACGAGTTAATCAAATACATGAGTTCCGGTCCCATTGTTGCCGCCATTCTTGAAAAAGAAAATGCGGTGGAAGATTTCCGGAAGTTAATTGGAAACACCGACCCTGCAAAAGCAGAGAAAGGAACCATTCGCGCCCTGTTTGCAAAATCAATTGATGCCAACGCCATTCACGGTTCCGACAGCGATGCCAATGCGAAGATGGAAGGAGATTTTTTCTTTACTATGTTCGAACGGGTATAATTTCGTTTTTCGATGATTCAAGTTAAAGATTTAACGAAGAAATTCGGCAGCGTGGAAGCGCTCAGGGGAATCAGTTTCTCCATTGAGAAGGGAGAAATTTTCGGATTGCTCGGACCCAACGGAGCAGGAAAAACCACCACCATCAGCATTCTCAGCACGCTCTCGCGGCAGGATGCAGGCGAAGTTTCGCTGAACGGTTTCGATTTGAATAAAGACGCTGAAAAAGTGAAACGCATCATCGGAGTGGTGCCGCAGGAAATTGCGCTCTACCAGGAATTGTCTGCGTATGATAATTTAATCTTCTGGGGAAGTTTATATACTCTTCCTTCGGAAAAATTAAAAGCAAAGGCAAATGAAATTCTCAAACTCGTTGGGCTTTATGAAAGAAAAGAGGATAAAATAAAAACCTATTCAGGAGGAATGAAGCGCAGAATAAACATTGCCTCTGCCCTGCTCCACTCGCCCGAAATTATTTTCATGGATGAACCCACCGTAGGCATTGACCCGCAAAGCCGCAATTTAATTTACGAAGTGATTGAAAAACTGAACAAGGAAGGAATCACCCTTATTTACACCACGCATTACATGGAAGAAGCCGAGCGCCTCTGCAAGCGAATCGGCATAATTGACAACGGAAAAATTATTGCGCAGGGAACGCTCGATGAACTGCGCAGCGCCACCGATACAAAGCAATGCATCGTGATTAAAATTGCAAACATCAAAGACGAGCGCGTGGAAAATGAAAACTTAATTTCAAAATTCATGGAAGAAGAAAACCGCGAAGCGCCCGGCAGAAATTATATTTTCCGCAATAGTGCGCTTTTGTATTTCAGCAATGACATTAAAAATGATTTGCTGCGGCTCATCAACCGCCTTTCAAAATTCGGATTGGAAATTACACATGTGGATATTCAGCGCCCAACGCTCGAAAGCATATTTTTAAGTTTAACGGGAAAAGAATTACGGGATTAACTTATGTTTAGAATAGCAAAAAAAGAACTGAAAATATTTTTCACCGACAAACGCGCGCTGCTGCTTTCATTTGCGCTGCCCGTTGCGCTCATTTCTCTTTTCGCGCTCGCATTCGGAGGAATGGATAAACATTCGGAGCCGAAAGAAATTTCTTTGCTCGTAAGCGATTTAGACAGCACCCAAGAATCGCGCAATGCCATTGCGCTTCTCGATTCGGAAAAAAATCTGCGCACGATTCCTGTTCCGCTTGCTGAAGCACAGCAAGCCGTGAAGAAAGGAAAAGAAAATGCAGTGCTTGTCATCGGAAAAGGTTTTTCAGATTCACTGCGCAGCGGAAATAAACTTCCCATGGAACTGCAGTACGATGAAGCCAAAGAACCCGAAGTGGGAATGCTGCAGCAATCACTCATTCCAAATCTTTTCCGCCTGAACGGTGCGCAGGGAATGAAAAAGAAACTCGTCAAGCAGGTGGAAGTGAAAGACACTGCGCGCCTCGAAGGATTTTACGACAGCATCAGCGCGCTTATTTCTTCCTACTATGAAAAACATGCAGACACCACTGCAGAGGACTCGGCAACTGCAGAGCAAAACGGCTTTGGAAATTTCATGAGCGGAATTGAAATGAAAAAAATTGTGGAGCAAAAGGAAGAAGTGGGACCGGGATTGGTGCAGGCAGTGGCAGGAACAACGGTGATGATGCTTCTCTTCAGCATGGCGGCAATGGGCGCGGGTTTGCTCACCGAAAAAGAAGAAGGCACGCTGCGAAAACTTCTGGTCTCGCCCATTCATCCCAACCAGATTCTCTTCGGAAAAATGCTCGCGGCAAATGCGGTTTCAACCGTTCAGTTAATCATCATGATGATTTATTCTTACTTCGTTTTCAAGTTGAATATTTTTCAGAATGTTCCCGCGCTGCTCCTTTTAATTTTCGCCACCGTGTTTGCTTGTTCGAGTTTCGGAATTTTTCTTGCTTCCATAGCGAAAACCCGCCAGCAGGTGGATGTGATGAGCCGCTTCATCATTCTTGCAATAAGCGCCATTGGCGGAAGCATGATTCCTTCTTTCATCATGCCGGAGTGGATGCAGAAAATTTCAGTCATCGCGGTAAATTACTGGAGCATTCAGGGCTTCTACGATATTTTCTGGAGACAACTGCCTCTGAGTGATCCCACTTTTCTCTCGCGCATCGGAGTTTTGCTCGGAATGGGAATTGTTCTGACAGTTATTTCGCTGCGCTTCTTCCGGAAAAATATTCTGAAGATGTTTTAGAAAACGCTCTAATTAAACCTATATCCAAAATTAATGCCGAATAACTTTGGCGATAAAAGGCACGGATAATTAATTACATTTTCATTATAACGATTTTGCACTATCGTTCCATTATTATATTGCCATCCGACTAATAAATATTGTTCAACTTGAATAAAAAAATTTTTTGTTATATGCGTTGCCAATGAAAAGCCAATATCAATACCTGCAATATTGGTGCTCATATCTTTTATGTAAATTCCACTTGAAGCATAAGATTGCGAATTAATATATGCTAAAAACAAATCGTAGCCAAAAGAAAAATCTATTCTATTATTTTTATTTATTTTTCTCAAAAAGCCGGCATTAATAAAATAGTATGATACTGGCTTGGTGTTTACGGAAACTGTGCTATAATGTATCGGTACCTGATAGTAAGTAATACCAAGTTGCATTTTTTTTAGCTTGTTGTTTTCAAAACTATGCCTATAAGAAAGATTGACGGGAGGAAAAAAAAGAAAATGTTCCATACTATTTAAATGAATGGTCGGACTACTACTACCCTTTAATCCTTCTCCAACATTAAAGAAGAAAGGAGGAAGCATTGGGAATCCCATAGTAATTTCATTTCTATAATTATTTTTCTCCGGAATGCTATCCCGACCAAATAATAAAAAGGGAAATAAAAAAATGACAGTAATTATTATTTTTAAAAAAAACATTAAATGGAACAATCTCTACTTCACCACCGTCACATTTCCCTTCTTATCTATTTTATCACCGTTCAGCATTTCGGCTTTCATGCGGTATACAAACACGGCAGTGCGTTCTTCTCCGTTCTGCAAGCCGCGCGCGTAAGTGCCATCCCAGCGGAAATCGGCATTGGCGGACTGATATACTTTTTCTCCCCACCTGTCCCACACCATGATTTTAAAATCTTTTATGCAGGCAAGATTGTTAATGTAAATGCGCCATTCATCGTTTTCGCCATCGGCATTGGGAGAAAAAACGGTGGGCAGATAAATTTCCTGGCAGGTGTTGTCAACAAAAACAAACACGCTGTCCATAGCCGTGCAGCCGTTGGCATCGGTGGCAATCACATAATACCACGTGCCGGTTTGCGGAGAAGCCGTTGGGTTCTGGCAGTTGGTGCAGTTTAATCCCGAAGAAGGCGACCAGTTATACGTGCTACCGTTTCCGCTGCCGAAAAGTTGCGCGCTTGAGCCGATGGGAATGGTAACATTTGCTCCGGCATCCACCGCGGGAGGCGCATTCACCACCACATTCACCGAAGCGGTGTCGGTGCAGTTGCCGCTGGTAACAATTACAGAATATCCTGTGGTAACGGTGGGTGCAACCGAAATGTTTGGCGAACTCTGAAATGTATTCCATAAATACGTTCCGCCACCCGAAGCCGTGAGCGTGGTGCCTTCGCCTATACATAAGTTGGCATTGCCACTTATGGATGCAACAGGCGGAGGATTTTCAAAAACAGAAATGGTATCGGTGTGCGTGCATCCGTTCGCATCGGTAATGGTTACTGAATAGATTTGAGAAGCGAGATTTGAGATTTGAGAAGTTGTTCCCCCGTTGCTCCATGAATAAGTATAAGGCGCAGTTCCCCCGCCTGCGTTTGCGGTCGCAGTTCCATTCGTCATTGCGCATCCTGCATTCATGGAAGAAAGCGAAGAAGTAATGGCGGGCGGCTGTGAAACTGTTGTGCTTGCAATCATGGTGCATCCGTTTCCATCGGTGATGACAACCGTGTAGCCACCGGCAGATAATCCGGTGGCGGTGGAAGAATTCGCACCCGAAGGAAGCCATAAGTACATATAGTTTTGAATGCCTCCGTTCACATTTACGGTTGCAGTGCCGTTGCTTCCTCCGTTGCACGAAGCGGCAGTGGCGGTGGCAGAAGCGGTGAGGCAAACGGGCGCAGCAATGGAAACTGTTTGCGTTGCGAAACAACCGTTCGCATCGGTAACAGTTACCGTATAAGTTCCGTTACAAAGTCCGGATGCGGTTGGTGTAGTTTGCGCTTGCGGGTCGCTCCAGATAAAAGTATAAGGAGAACTTCCGTTCGATGGACTTACCGTTGCGCTTCCGTTGCAAAGAGCGCAGCACGTAACCGATTGCGAAGAAATGGTTGCCGTTGGATTCGGATTCACCGTAACATTCACCGAAGCAGCGCTGGCGCAGTTTCCGTTGGAAACAATCAATGTATACGTAGTGGTTGAAGTTGGATTCGCAACCGGGTTTGAAATATTCGGATTGCTCAGCGCAGTGGAAGGAACCCATGAATAATTAATTCCGCCCGAACCGCTGAGTGTTGTTGAACTTCCGAAACAAATATTCTGATTCGGCCCTGCGTTTGCAACGGGAATCGGATTCACGGTTACTGTTACGGAAGATTTATTCGAACATCCGTTCGCATCGGTAACCGTGACGGTATACGTTGTGGTGGAAGTTGGATTCGCTATTGGATTTGAACTATTCGGATTGCTGAGCGATGAAGAAGGAGTCCATACATAATTTATTCCTCCGCTTGCGCTGAGCGTAGTGGTTTGCCCCGCGCAAATGGTAACATTCGCTCCTGCATTTGCAGTTGGAAGCGGATTCACCATTACGGAAGTTGACGCAACATTGAAACATCCGTTCGCATCCACTCCCACGACAGAATAAGTTGTGCTCGCTGAAGGCGAAACAGAAATGGAAGCCATAGTTGCCGTTGTGCTCCACGAATAAAAATTTCCTCCGCTGGCAGTAAGCGTGGTTGAATTGCCTGCGCAAATAGTGGTGTTGCCTGAAATGGAAACCGAAGGCAATGGATTTACTGTAACCGTTACCATATCCGTATTCGTGCAGCCGTTGGCATCCATCACTGCGAGCGTGTATGTGGTGGTGACGCTTGGAGTGGCAACAGGATTCTGGCAAAGCGTGCAACTCAATCCCGCTCCGCTGGGTCCCCATCCGTAATTCACTCCTCCGCTTCCGTTAAGAGTAGTTGAAGTGCCTGCGCAAATGCTCGCATCGGGCCCTGCATTGGCAACGGGCGAAGGGAAAACCGTAATCGTTTGCGTGGTGGGTCCCGAAGGCGTTGCGCATTCGGTAACATCGAGCGAAATGGTATACGTTCCGGCAGAAGAATAGGAAATCACATACGGACCCTGCCCGCTTCCGCTCACAATAGTTCCTCCTCCGAAATTCCAGTTATACGAAGCGGCTGAAGATGCATTGCTCGTGTAAGTAACCGTAGTATTTGTTCCCAGGCAGGCGGGAGAGGATGCAGTAAACGCAGAAGTGGGCGCGCCATTGGTAACAAAAACAGTTTGCGAAGAAGAATTCACGCATGAACTTCCGGCAGTGAAAGTGGAAGTGAGCGTTATGTTTTGCGGACCGTTGGCAGAAAAAGTTACGGGCGGAGGATTTTGTCCGGTGAACGTGGAAGGCGTTGCGTTCGGACCGAAGTTCCACGAGTACGTGATGAATGCGTTGGTTACATTGCAGGTGAGAGAAAAATTTACCGGCTGCCCCTGGCAAACTGTATCGGGAACAGCGGTGAATCCGGCAGGCGCGCCAAAAGTGCACGTTCCTCCGAAGGAAAGCGTGAATCCGTTTCCGTCATTGCCCGGAATATCGAGGCATAATAAATAAGTGTGTCCGCATTGCGCGTTCAGGTATTTGCACCAGCCGTCTCCGCCTGTGCCTTCCGATGTATCGGGGTCAGACATGTTCAAGCCGGTGTTCGCTCCCGTGCATCCGTCATCGGCAATGGAGCAGCGCAGCGCGTTGCCTAAACTTCCGCAGCCATTGCTCACATCAAACAGCGCGAAGTTATAATCACCGCAATCGAAAAAACTCGGTGAGTTCGGATTGATGGTAAAGGTGAGCGTGCCCGACTGCTCGATGCTGAACATGTAAAATCCCCAGCGCGTGAGCCCTCCGGTGAAACAGGAATTTGTTCCGTTCACTAAGTTATTGTTGCCGCTGCACGAGGCATTGCAAAGCGAGCCCTCGGAAGGCGTGTTGCTGATGCTGCACACCACGCGCGCAGTGGTGCAGTACTGGTGATTCATCACCACCGGAATTTTTTGCGCGAACGCAGCGAAAGAATAAATAAAAAAGAAAGAAGTAATTATTTTTTTCATGCCGGAAGAAATGAAGGAGCAAAATCTATCCGGTAAAGATAGAAATGATTTTGAAATTACTTTAGGGCATCTCTAAAATCCCAAAACACAAGCATCAAATGACAAATAAATTCCAAATTCAAAACCGATAGCCGATGAGGATGCTCTACGCATAGAGCAAACTTGCTATAAACAGGCGCTCTTATTTTCTGAATTGTCTGCCCGTTGAAAAAGTTGTCGGGTGAGAAAACAAGTATTTGTCGGCTGAGAAAAAGAATTGTCTACGAAGCGCGTTGTTCTGTGTGCGAGATTGTCCGGCTTGCGCAACTGTCGGGCGAGAGTGAACCTGTTGCTCAAACAAAACGTATTATTATTTAACTTTTTCCTCTTTACCCTTTTTGGGCTCATCATCCTTTTTAATGACGGTTTCTTTTGCTTCAATCATATCTACATTACCTAATAAAGCTTTGTGGTCTAATTTGTGAGCAAAAAGACAATCATTCATTAATATTGTCATCTTTCCATCATTCTTGAATGCTCCATCATTTATTAATTCGGCAATTCCTTTTAATGCTTCAACTTTTGTTTTAAGAGTATTGGCTTGTATATTTTCAATCTTTGCTCTTCTTTCTTCATAATCTAAATTAGATTTTGCTGATGCCATTTCGGAAGAATCAATATTCGCTGATTCCTTTTTTATTTTTTCAGCTTCAGCATTGGATTTTTTTGCTTCTGCTTCTAATTTTTTAATCTCGTCTAAAGGTTTTCCATATGTAACCGCTTCCATATTTTGGCGAAGCTGTTTCATAACTTCCAATAAATCTAATCGAGCAATTCGGCTTTTTATTTTTAAAATAAATTGAAACCATTTACTTCCATCTCCCCAACTATTTAATTCAACATCTATATCACCAATTGATTTTATTCCCTGGCTAAAAACCATCATAAAATATGAAATATTTCCTGCATCGTAGTATTTAGATTCAAGATTTACATTAACTTCCCATATAACATTTTCTGTCTTCTCGTCAAAATCAAATAGTTTTTCCATTTGGGGTTCAATATTAAGATTCCCAAAAAGTTTATGTAATTTTTCAACGCTTAGAAAATAGTATGTTTTCAAATCATCAATCTGAAAATAATTCTTGGCATATCTTTTTCCAGTAGAATATTCTAGATACTGAAAAAAATGTGAGGGATTTGAATATGATTTATGTGTATGTTCTGCCCAATAAAGTCCAGTTTTTTTTCTAACTGCTTTTCGTTTTTTATACAAATATTTTTCTTGTTGCGATTGAATCATCTTATTTTTCTCTTTTTCAGGTAATTTACTACTAGCTATAGCTTCTAAAAAACCACTCATCTCCATAGATGTCTCTCTAGTTAAGCATTGGATTGGAGGATGTAATTTCGTAATATATCTAACGAAATCATCATAATTATCTTTGTTTACCTTCTCTAAAAGGGGAATTGTGGGAATAAAATTATATACAAAGGATGGTAGTATATTTTTAACTATTCCTAGTTCAAGTAACTGATACCAATTATTTAAAAATTCATTGATTGTTGAATGAATTCCATCTAGAAGTTTTTTATTGATTTTTCTATTAGAAGAATGTTCCTGTACTATTCTTTCCTGTAGCAAAATAATATTTTCCAAAAAAGTTAATATTCCTAATTCCTCCTTCTTTTTCTGTTCAAGTCTCATTCTTTCAATTAACTGAAGATAGTCTTCAAAAATATTTTTATGAGTAATTTTTCCTTGTGTAAGTGTTTCCATGTATTGTGTTTTTATGAGGATAAAAGTACGAAATTCTGCTTACCTTTTTTTATTTGATTTGCATTTGAAGGGCTGTCCGCAATGGAACAACTGTCACGGAGTGAGGAGTTGTCACCCTGGCAATACCTGAGTGAATCAACAATTGCCATTTTATGATTCTCACGTGTAAAAACATCTATCCAATCAACAACTGTGAGCGTTACAAAATGCGCTTTGCCTTGTTCTATTTTATAGTGAAATCCCACAAGGCAAATGTAAAACAGAATTGGGGATTACAAATCCCTCAACTCTTCGGTCAGGATTATCAAATCCTGACCAGCGGGAGTAGCGTAAAGTCATTTTACATAATTGTCTAAAGATAATGTTTTTTGTATTTGTATTGGCGCTTGTTCATAACGTTCCGCGGGCTTGCGAAGTGCGGGGTTTCGGAGCACTTCGCTGTCCGCGAGAACGAAGATAATAAAATGCAATGAACTTTATTTTACCAATGAAGCCCGCATTGCGCAAGCCCGCTGTTAGGTGCATACCCTTCTTTTTTGTCTGTCGTAATGTAGCGTCTGTCCGCTGTGAATTTTATTATTTGAAAATTGTCTGCCTATAAAGTTTCTGTCTACCGAAAAAAGCGGTGAAGTAAATGCGTAATTGTCCCGATTTTTGTTTTGTTAATAATACTACTCTACAATTGTATAGCGATAGGGAAAGTCATTGATTTCAATAACTTCTCCTAACGTTTTTTTGCTCTCATATCGTTCTAAAGAAATTCGTCTTGCTGCAATATGACCTTTGTCGTTGAGTCCGAAAATATTAATTGTCGTCTCTGCTTTTCTTCTTAAACTCGGGGACAAAGTTGGACTTGCATTTATTTCGTGAGAAGCAAAAGAATAAATGAAATAATTGTCAAACAAATAGTTTATGTCATCTGGTCTCAAAAGAAATTGGTTGTATTGCTCTCTTTTATACTGCTGGCAATTCTGACAACAGTAATAAAGATTTTCCCATTGACATACAAGCGTGTAATATGTAGGTCTTGATTTGGGTTTGAAATGGTCAATGGAATCTTCTTTGGTTCTTATCGGAAAGTTGTCGCAAAAGGAGCAGTGGTCATTCGTAAGTTGTGCCAAAAGTGGTTCGAGCAAAATATTTATTGCTTGTCCTTGATGAACTGGCCACTGAAAAGAAAATCCAGAACTTCTTTGGCGGTTTTTTCTATATCTATTGCCCCATTCTCTCCATCTACTTATGAGAAAGTCAGGGGATTGTCCTCTTATAAACTCTCTCATACATTAAATTGTAATTTCTTTTTTTAAAATTCTTGATAGTTGCTTTATTTCATTCCCCATTATTGCTCTCAATTCTTTACTTTGAACAGCAAGTTCTTTTGCGGTTTTTATTAATTCCTTTAGCGAAGAATCGTTAGAAGAATTTTTAATTGCCTCGTCACGCATTTTGTAAAACTCGTCTAATCTTTTTTCTATTTCGATTCCGAACTGTTTGTTGATGTCAAACACTTGCTCAAGAACATATCGGTAACTCTTAGCGTCTTCTGTTAGGAATGGTTCACCATCCAAAACAGAATTTCCTTTTTCATCTAATTTGAATTTATAAACCACGGCATCATCTATTGACCCAATTACAAAAGGTGAGTGGGTAGTAAGAAATATCTGTGCTAGTGGAAATAGTTTTTGAATAACCGGCAATATTCTTCTCTGTGCAGAAGGGTGAAGATGAATATCTATTTCATCTAAGAACAAAGTGAAATTTTCTTTGCCTTCTCTTGGCATATAATCTAACCGAAAAATCAAATCTGATAACCAACTGATTACTGACTTATATCCATCTGCCAAAGTATTATAATGCATTGCTTCATTATCAAGTTTTATCATCACATTAAGAGAATCTTCATCAACTACAAACTCAATTTTTCTACCGATAATATCCCCTATTGCCTGTTCAATTTTCTGAATTGAAGATAGGTATCTCTCCGAATCTTCTCTGTTGCCTTTTTGAAATGAGAGCGCAGCCCTTGTTTTGTTATTGGCTATCCATTGAAATAAGTTTGAATTAACATGAGTTTTATTAAATGTTAATGCTTCCGTAATAGGATTAAATTCAAAATTTTTAAATGCTTCTACTTTTGTATCCTTTAATTGTCGGTGTCCATTATATGCGAAGAAATTATATTTATGGGCATATGAAGAAAAATATTTTTCATTATAATACTCCTTAGGACTTTCGCAAGATTAGTGAAAATGAGTTAGTGGTGTTCTGAGTTGTTGCACAAGGAACTGTTTAAACAATCCTGTTTTTACTTGATAGAGCGTTTGATTCGTTTGATAACCGATCGTAGCCAAAGACATCCAAAC
>JACQAL010000013.1 GCA_016195025.1 Bacteroidota bacterium
CTTCACTTAGGAATGAACAACAAAGGAAAAATTCTTTATATGTTCCTGCAGTGGAATGATTCTAAAAACCCGAACCGCATAGGTCCGGCAAATAACCTGATTACGATTGTGATTTGAGGCACTCTGCAATAAAAAAGCCCCGCAAAAATCTTGCAGGGCTTTTTTAGTTTTATGTGGAAAAAATTTCAGGAAGCCGCCTTCACTTCTTTCATGCGAATGGTTTTTGCGGCATCGAGCATCTGCACGGCTGATTTTTCGGAAAACACTTCGCCTTCCACATCGCGCACTTCAAACGATTTAGCGCCCGCTTTCACCACGGCATAAAAATGAAACTCGGGTTCCATGCCTTCAATCTGCCATTCCCATATAATTGCGTTCGCGTCTTCCATTACGTACTTCACAAATTTTCTCACGTCATCGTGTGTAACATCTTTCTTTTTTGTCTCCATATCGCCTGCGCCTTCCATCACCGCCATTTGAAAACTCTTTCCCACTTTCACATCGGCTCCGCCCTGCGAGTTGGCGGAAACCTGCAGCGGTCCCACCGTTGAATCGGGAACATTCATCAGCACGGGCATTCTTCCTTCGCTCACCGCGCTTAAATCGGCCGCCACCATTCCTTTGGGAACATTTGCATTCACATCCTCTTTTTTTGCGCCACCGCAGGAAGCAAAAATGAAAAGAGAAAAAACTCCGAATGATAAAAATATTTTTTTCATATCTATATTTATTGTTGTTTTGTGCAAACTTACAAAAAAGCAAACACGGGAACGATGGAAAGTTGGCTGTTTCCCATTCATCCGCTATTCCATTCTTCCAGCAGAAAATGAACCTTTCTTTTATTCCGCATACCTTAACATTCAAGCGCCCGTTTTCCATTGCGCACGGAAGCAGAAATTCAACGCCTGTTGTCTTTACAAAACTTATATATAATGGAATTACAGGATATGGCGAAGCATCCATGCCGCCTTATCTCGGAGAAAACCATGAATCGGTTTTGAAGTTTCTGTCGAAGGCGAAAAAGGTTCTTGAAAAATTTTCTCCTTCAGAAAATACAGAAGAAATTCTTTCAGCGGTGGATCAAATTGAAAAAGAAAACACGGCTGCAAAAGCATCGGTGGATATTGCGCTTCACGATTTGCTCGGAAAAATACAAAACAAACCCTGTCGTGAAATTTTCGGAGCGGATAAAACAAAAAATCTTTTCACCGCTTATACTATTCCTATGGATGAACCCGCAGGAATTAAAAAAAGATTGGAAGAAGCGAAGGAATATAAAATTCTGAAAGTGAAACTGGGCGCTGCGAATGATAAAAAAATCATAGAAGAAATCAGAAAACATTCCGACAAAGAAATTATTGCCGATGCAAACGAAGGATGGACTGACAAGCACTTTGCACTCGACAGGATTCATTGGCTGGCAGAGAAAAATGTCTTGCTCGTGGAACAGCCCCTGCCCAAAGAAATGACAGATGAAACCGCGTGGCTCACGGAAAAATCTCCCATTCCCATTATTGCCGATGAAGCGGTGAAGCGTGCAGCCGATTTGGAAAAAGCAAAAAATGTTTACAGCGGAATAAATATTAAACTGATGAAGTGCACCGGGCTGAACGAAGCGCTGAAAATGATTTCACTCGCGCGCGACTATAAAATGAAAATCATGCTCGGCTGCATGTCTGAAACTTCGTGCGCGGTTTCTGCCGCAGCGCAGATTGCTCACTTTGCCGATTGGATTGATTTGGACGGACCACTACTTATCAAAGAAGATTATTTTGAAGGCGTAAATTTTTCAGAAGGAAAAATTATCCTGAATGAGTTGCCGGGAATAGGCGTGAAACCCAAAGGGCTGGTCGGGATTTAAAATCCCGACCGGCAGTGGGGTGAGGTTATTGCTTCACAATTTTTTTCGTTTCAATAATTACTCCTTCTTTGAGCACCGCGTAAAAATAAATTCCCGCCTGCAAATCCTGCATGTCAATTTCGGTTTTGATTTGTCCCTGCGGCACAGCAATGCTTTTAATGTTTTCTCCCACTGCATTGTAAATGGAAATTAAATTCGCCTGCGAAGTTTCAATCGTTAGTTTTGACGAAAACGGATTCGGATAGGCGGCAGAAAAATAATGGCTTGCAATAATCGGCACGTTGTTCGTGCAGGTCGCCACAATGGTTCCCACCATTCCCATAGCAGCATGAGGCGTGCACTGATAACTATACGTGCCCGCGCAGGGAATCGTAATAGCGTAGACAGTGCTGGTTGAATTAATGTTGGCGTTCCAGGCAGTGGCGCAGGCAGGAATATTAGTCGAAGTGGTAGTGTGTGAACCGGCACCCCATTGCCATATAACTGTATCTCCGCATACAGCGGTAATGTTTGCAGGGTTGAATACGTTGCTGGTCGGAGTGCCAACAGTAATGAAATGAATCGTTGCGTTTCCGAGAAGAGCGATGAACGAAAATGAAAGGAGAGTAAAAATTTTTTTCATGGTAAAAGTTGTTAGTGATTGTTTGTGCAAACCTACATAAAATTTTCCTTATGCAAGAATTTGCTCCAGCACTTTATGCGAAACAATTTTTCCGAACTGCGAAAGATGCAGTTCGTAATAGCGCAGTAAAATATCAAGAAGGGTTTTTCTTTCCCTGGCAGACAGCGTCAATTTCTCCATTGAATAATAATTGCTGAGGATAAGTTTGCTCAGGAGTTTGCTGTTTTCTTTTGAGAGAAAATCGTGATGCAAAGGTTCTGCGTTTGTAAATTTCCCTTCTCGCAAATCAAACAGGGAATTCGTCTCGGAAAATTTTCCCTGCGGATAAAATCCCAAAAACCGCGAGAAGCGTACAAGGAAAATCAAATGCAGATGACTGAAATGTTTTTCCGAAGAATCCAACGTTTGAATGGTTTCGTGCAGGAAAGAAAAAAGTTCAGGATTATGTTCTTCTTCGTGCAAACACTTTACTAAAACTTCATCCAGAAAAAAAAGAATGGATGTCTTTGAAAAGTCATGCGGAATGGAAACGAAATGAATTTCGGGCTTTGCTTCTTTCAGCGTTTGCAATTGTTTCTTTTCCTTTTTATATACTACCAAATCGAGAAGCGATAACGGCTGAAACAAATTTGCTTTGACGCTTGCTTTTTTCCGCTTCGCGCCTTTTATCAAATAACTCTGAATGCCGAACTGCTCGGTATAAATTTTTGCAATGATGCTGGTATCGGAAAAATTTGTGGTGCGGAGAACGATGCCTCTTGTTTTGTACAACATCCAGATTTGAGAATTTAGATTTGAGAGACATCTACTAATTTACCAATCTGTACTAATAATGTAAGTTGCCACCTATTGAATGATAGGAATTGATAAAATAATGCAAATGCCGCGAACAAATGCGAACACCGCGAATTTTTCTTTGCATTTTGTTCGCAGTGTTCGCATACATTCGCATTTTTCGCATGATGTTATCCTATTATAAGCCCACTTCACATAAATTGCTCCCCAGGTAAATCCTCCTCCGAAAGCCGAGAGAATAATATTGTCTCCGCGCTTGAGTTGTTTTTCATAATCCCAGAGGCAAAGCGGAATGGTGGCGGCAGTGGTGTTCCCGTAGCGCTGAATGTTCAGCATAACTTTTTCGGAACCCACGCCCATGCGGTTTGCCGTTGCGTCAATGATTCGTTTATTCGCCTGGTGCGGAACAAGCCACGCCACATCTTCGCCTTTCAGATTATTTCGCGCCATGATTTCTGCCGACACATCAGCCATTCCCTTCACTGCAAATTTGAAAACCGCCTGTCCTTCCTGGTAAATAAAATGTTCTTTATTGGCAACTGAATGAAGTGTGGGCGGCTGAACGGAGCCACCGCCTTTCTGGTGAAGATATTTTTTCCCGCTTCCATCCACATGCAGAATGGAATCCATGATTCCGAAATTTTCAGTAGTCGGTTCAAGAAGAACGGCTCCCGCTCCATCGCCAAAAATTATGCAGGTGGCGCGGTCGGAATAATCTACAATGGCAGACATTTTATCCGCACCCACCACGATTACCTTTTTATATTTTCCCGATTCAACAAATTGTTTTCCCGTTTCCAGCGCAAAAAGAAATCCCGAACACGCGGCAGAAATATCGAAACCCCACGCATTCTTGATGCCAACTTTATCGCTGATGATATTTGAAGTGGAAGGAAAAATATGGTCGGGCGTAACGGTGCCGACAATGAGCAAATCAATTTCTTCGGGAGAAATATTTTTTTTCTTCAGCAACTCCTTCACGGCTTCCACGCCCATATCGGAAGAGCCAAGCCCTTTGCCTTTCAGAATTCTTCTTTCCTTAACTCCGGTTCTGGTTTCAATCCATTCGCTGTTGGTGTCCACCATTTTTTCCAGTTCTTTGTTCGAAAGAACAAAATCCGGAACGTATCCCTGAACTCCGGTTATTGCGGCTTGAATTTTCATAGTAAGAAGCACGAATGTAATAACAAAAAGGAAATGAAAAGGGAAAGAAAAATCTTAAACGTATTCAAATGCATTGCGGATTTTTTCAGAAAGTTTTGTCTCCGCAAGATTTTTGGAAAGCATGACCATATTCTTAATCGCCACTTCATTCGCAATGCCGTGATTGACCACCACCGCGCCATTCACGCCAAGAATCGGGCTTCCTCCGTAAATTTCATAGTTGAAGCGGTGAAAAAATGAATCGAGCAAATGGCGCTTGCTCATGATTTCAAAAATTGCTTCTGCCTGCTTAATAATTACATTTCCGACAAAGCCTTCACACACCACCACATCGGCTTTCGCGTTGAACAAATCTCTTCCTTCAATATTTCCCGCGAAATGAAATTGTTTGGTCGTCTTCATTATTTCATACGCTGCCTGCGTAACTAAATTTCCTTTTCCGCCTTCTTCGCCAATATTCATTAACCCTACGCGCGGATTTTTTATTCCGTAAACATGTTCCGCGAAAAGAGAACCGAGAATTCCAAACTGGTAAAGCACATCGGGCTTGCAATCTGCGTTGGCGCCCACATCAAGGAGTACTCCCATTTTTCCATTTTCTTTTGGAAGAATAGAGGTTACGCACGGGCGAATCACACCCGGAATTGTTTTGATGGAATACATGGAGCCGACTAACATTGCTCCGGTGTTTCCCGCGCTTGCAAATGCAGAAATTTTTTTCTCCATCAGAAGATGAAACCCAACGGCAATGCTCGAATGGGGTTTTTGCGTAAATGCTTTGATGGGAGATTCCGCCATGCCGATTACATCGGGCGCATGAACAATTTCATATTTATCGGAAGGCGCGTCAAACTTTTTTAATTCTTCGTGAATTCTTTTTTTATCGCCAATCAGCACGATGACGGAACCCCTGTGAAGTTCTTTCATGGCAAGAACAGCGCCTGCAATTACCGCTCGTGGCGCATAATCACCGCCCATTACATCAAGACCGATTCGCATAGAAAAATATTGCGGATTGCGGATTTGCGATTGCGGATTTTTGAATCCGAAATTTTGGCAATCCGAAATCCGAAATTAATTACGCTGCAATTGTTTTTTCAATCACCTGCTTGCCGCGGTAGTAGCCGCATGCCTGGCACACGCGGTGCATCAGGATGGGCGCTCCGCAGTTGGAACAATTTGTTAATGTTGGTGCAGATGCTTTGTAATGTGTTCTGCGTTTGCGCGAGCGGCTTTTTGAGTGTCTTCGTTTTGGATTTGGCATGGGAAATAGAAATTATAGATTTAAAATTATGAATTATAAATTCAGTTGTTCTTGATTTTAGATTTAAGTTCTTCCCAGATGGGATTTATTTTTTTCTCCTGTTCTTCTTCCGAAAGTTTGTTCAGCATTTTAAGCGCTTCAGGATTGCAGGCGGGGGTGCCGTCTTCTTTGTCAGGATGAACTCTTCTTTGCGGAAGAAGCATGTAAATATATTCGTATAAATAGTGCGAGATGTCAATTTCAGATGAATCAATCGGAATCGAAATAATATCTGTTTCGCCTTCGAATCTATCATTGGTCAAACTCACAATCAGTTTATTTTCTCCCCACACAGGCAAATCAAAATTTTCTCCGCAGCGGTCGCACATCACATTCATAGCGCCTTCCATTTTAATATCGAAAACAAGAAGGTTCGTTTCTTTGCGAAGCGTTACCTGCGTACTAATTTTCGCCTTCTGAATTTCAGAATAGTCGCGGCTTTTGAAAAAAGAATCATCAATCAGATAATTGAAAACATGCTCGCCAGTTTTTAAACCCGCGAACGGAATCAAATATGGATTGCTTAATTTTTTCACTTGAATTGAAAATAAGAATCGTGTAAAAAATTATCACAAACAATCAGCGTTTATGGCGCTTCTCGCTTGAAACTGTAAGGCGTTTTCTTCCTCTTCTTCTGCGCGCGGCAAGAACGCGTCTGCCGTTGGGAGTTGACATGCGCTCACGGAATCCGTGCTTGTTGCTTCTTTTTCTGCGCGAGGGCTGAAATGTGCGTTTCATAATATTCGTTTTTAAGGGGAGCAAAGATAGAAATGTTTTCCAACCAAAGCCGATTTCAGATACATTTGCAATCTCCTATGGCAGCAGTAAAAAAAGAGGACTTACCCAAAGCAAAACTGACGAAGGAATCGCTTTCAAAAGCAGTTCGCATTTTCAAATTCATCGGTCCGCATAAATGGAAATTTGTTTGGGGATTATTTTTTCTTGCAGGCACAGGAGCAGTCGCGCTGATTTTTCCGCGATTGATGGGAGATTTAATGGGGCTGGTCGGAAAAAATGAATCGGACGAAGTGCTTTTGAAAACTGCCAACGAAGTCGGAATAAAACTACTTGTTCTTTTTTCTTTCCAGGCGGTGTGTTCTTTTTTCCGGGTTTTATTTTTTGTGAACGTAACGGAAAACATGGTGGCAGGAATCCGGCAGGCAACTTACAACCGGCTCATCCGGATGCCGATGAGTTTTTTTTCGAGCCGGCAGGTTTCAGAATTGAACAGCCGTGTGAGCGCAGATATTTCGCAGATACAGGAAACATTCACTACCGGCATTGCGGAATTTATCCGCCAGACGATAATTGTCATAGGAGGAATCACTATTATATGTATCACCTCGCTGAATCTTGCGCTGGTCATGCTTGCCATTATTCCGGTGCTGGCGCTGCTCGCGGTTTTTTTCGGAAGAAAAATCCGGAAAATTTCCCGGAGCGTTCAGGATAAAGTTGCCGATTCAAATATTATTGTGGGAGAAACGCTGCAGGGAATTGCCAATGTGAAATCATTCACGAATGAATCGTACGAAAACAGGCGATACAAAAATACAACGGTTGAAATTGTGAAGCAGGCAATCAAAGGCGGATTTGCGCGCGGTTCTTTTTTCGCGTTCATTCTTTTTTTTCTTGGCGGTGGAATTGTTTATTTGGTTTATTATGTTGTCACTTTAAAAATTCATCACGGCATTCAGCCCGAATCCATGATGACATTTTTATTTTTATGCGTGATGGTTGCCGCTTCCATAGGAGGATTGCCCGAACAATACGCACAGATTCAGCGCGCGGTGGGCGCAACCGAACGGGTTTTTGATTTGCTGGATGAACCGGTTGAAGAAATAAATTTAGAAGTTGGTCGGGATTTGAAATCCCGACCAGCGCCTCGTTTTGATGGCGAAGTTATTTTTGAAAATATTTCTTTCTCTTATCCATCGCGAAAAGATTTCCAGGTGCTGAAAAATGTTTCATTCAAAGCAAGGAAAGGAGAAACCATTGCAATTGTGGGACCGAGCGGTGCAGGAAAATCCACCATCACAAATCTTATTTTAAGATTTTATGACCCCGACAAGTCGGGGAATATTTTCATTGACGGAAAAGATTCAAAAGAATATTCGCTCACCGAACTTCGTTCTCAGATGGCAATTGTTCCGCAGGATGTTTTGCTTTTTGGCGGAAGCATAAAAGAAAATATCGGCTATGGAAAACCAAATGCTTCGATGGAAGAAATTATGGATGCTGCGCGAAAAGCAAATGCACTTTCCTTCATTGAAAGTTTTCCCGATAAATTTGAAACGCGCGTGGGAGAAAGAGGAATTCAACTTTCAGGCGGGCAACGGCAAAGAATCGCAATCGCGCGTGCGGTACTGAAAAATCCTTCTATCCTTTTATTAGACGAAGCCACTTCTTCTCTCGACAGCGAAAGTGAGCGCCTTGTGCAGGAAGCGCTGGAAAAACTTATGGAGGGAAGAACTTCGTTTGTAATTGCTCACCGCCTCAGCACAATTCGCAAAGCGGATAAAATAATTGTGATTGACCATGGCGAAGTAAAAGAAAGCGGGACACACGAAGAACTAATCACCATCACGGATGGACTCTACAGAAGTTTGAGCAAATTACAATTTGAACTCAACTAAAAATTTCTAATGAAAATATTTTTACTTCCTTTAATTGTCATGCTGAGCGTAGTCGAAGCATCTTTTGCGCAAAAACCTGCCGATACGCTTCACTGGAAAGAAAACAAACCGCTTGCGTGGGGGGATTTTAAAGGCAAACCCAAAAACGGAATGAGCGGAGAAGCGTTCTGCCTGATTGATGCGAAATATGAAAAACCAAATCCGTTGAAGAAAACCAAGTTTAAAATTTTTGCCGTGTGGGATAAAAGCAAATCGTGGGTTGCGCCTGCTTCAAAAACTGCGGATGAACTTTTATATTATCAAGTACTCTTCAATATTTATGAAGTTCATGCGCGGCAACTGCGCAAAGAATTTTCAGAAACAAAATTCGGAATTGATCCGGAAAAAACTTTTCGCGCAAAGTATAATGAAGCCGATGCCTCGCTCACCGAAGACACGCATGACTTCCGCGATGAAACCGATGAAGGTGCAAACATTGAAGAATTGAAGAAATGGGATGAGAAAGTCAAAAAGGAATTGAAAGAGTTAGAACAGTTTCACGAATTAGGAATGTAAACTACTTTCTTCGATTCAAAAAAATCTTCCGAGAAATAATTTTTCAGTTCGTAAATTTTATTACCCTCTCCTTCTCCACGCAGATATAAAATTCCATTCGGCAAATCATTGAAACTTTCAGAAATAAATTTTCCTTTCACCCATTTTTGAAATTCGGAAAGTTCAGCAACTGCGCGGCTCACTATAAAATGATATTTCTCTTTCAGTTCTTCTGCCCGCGACCAGATTCCTTTTACATTTTTTAATTCTAAACTTTCCGCCACCGCATTCACTACTTTTATTTTTTTACCGATTGAATCTGCCAGATGAAATTCGCAATCGGGAAATAATATTGCCAGTGGAATTCCGGGAAATCCTCCTCCGGTTCCCACATCCAGAATTTTTGTTTTCGGCTTGAATGAAATTATTTTTGCGATACCGAGCGAGTGAAGCGCGTGCCGTTCGTAAAAGTTATTAATGTCTTTCCTCGATATGACATTTATTTTTGAATTCCAATCCGAATATAACTTTCCCATTCGGGAAAACTGTTCTTTCTGTTTCTCGGAAAGATTTGGAAAGTACTTAAAAATAATTTGCGGGCTATCCATAGTTAAAATGAATGCCCGCAAACCTACGACAAAATTTTTTCTATTCGGCAATTACAATTTTCCCTGAAGAAAGAGAAGAATTTTTTTCGTCAAAAAGTTTGTAAAGATAAATTCCGCCTGCCAGATTTCCCCTGTGAATAACTGCAGAATTGGAATTATGAATTGCGTAAGAAGAAACTTCTTTGCCGAACATATCGTATAATTTCAACTGGTAATTTCCCGTGTTATTAATGAGCACATTTGAAATTTCAGTGAACGGATTCGGAAAAAATTTTACAAACTGATTTTTATTCATCTCATTTATTCCCGATTGAGGAATGGGCGGACCATTGGTATATTCAAATCCCATCACCATCATTTCATCCAGAGAGGTCAGTCCGAAGTAAGCCGTATCGGTTCCGTAATTGTACCAGGTGGCTTTGTGTATTAATCCTTCCAGCGGATTTATTTCTAAGAATGGATTTTGAAAATGCTCCTGCGGTGCATGAATGCCCCATCCGTAATATCCCTGATTGAAAGTGTAACTCCAGTCCATCCATCCTTCATACACTTGGTTTCCCTGCGAGCCGTCCGGATTTCTTTGCCACACATCGTAATCAATTCCGAAGCGGTGCGTGTGCGTGTAGAGAATCCAGATTTCCCATAAGTTGCTTGCAGATGAATCGGTAGCAATATCGTTATAAGAAGTGGTGTCGCCCGGAGGAAGCACTATGGAAAGATCGGGAAAGTTGCGCCTGTACATATATTTTTGCGCGGTGCCTACAGGTTGAGTGTACATGTTAAAATAAATTTCTGCCGCGAGAACAGAATCGGGGCTTGGATTTAAAATATGCAGGTTCAGATCAAAGATGGCTTTCTTCTCAAGCAAATAAGCGGTGGTTGGAGGAAGGGTGTGAAGCGTTTGTTGTGGCGCAAAAGCACATAACGCATCCGCGCTTCCATGAGAAGGTCCATTGGGTCCGGTGCCGCTGTTGTATCTGAATCCCTGAGCAAAATTAATATCCTGGCCGGGGAAGAACTTATAAATAACAAAGTGGTGCGATTGTGGCGGCTGCGCCAACGCGAGTTGTATTACTTCAGTAGTATCAGGAAGTTTTGGATTGTACTTGATGAAAATTTCTGTTTCGGTTCCCTTCGGAACAAAAATTTTTCCGAGATGCACCTGAAACCCGGTGCCGGCTGCAGGAGGAGCAAGAGCAGTTACATTATTGATTCCACCTATAGTGTAGTATTCATTAATGACAGCCGTGTCAACTAACATACCTGTTTGCGGTGCACCTGCAAATATCCACTGGCGCACCAGTTCAATTTCATATTTTGAAAGCGCAGGATTCGGAGGCGAAGGCATTACATCTCCTTCCTGCGGTTTTACAATTCCATTATCCATGTCAAGCGAATCATTGATTTTTCTCAATAGAAAACTACGGTGCGGATCGCCAGGTGCAATTCTTTTATCTCCTTTACTGAGCGCGGCAGGGTTCACCGGATTTTTATTTACAATGGCAGTGTAGGTTGCCGCAAGCCCGGCAGAAAGATTTAACTGCCCGGAAAAATTGCTTTGGTTATGGCAGCCGGAACATTTCGCCTGAAAAATATTGTATACCTGCTGCCATGTGCTTTGCGCATTTAAAAAATGTGCACCGCAAAAAATGATTGCTGAAAGGAGTAAATTTTTTTTCATCATATATAATAAGTTATTTTTTTTTGAATTTTTTCCCAAAGGTACTCTTCAAAAATGATTTTGCAAATACAATCACAGAAATTTTTTCTCTTCAAAATTGAGTAGGGAACTAATTTATGGTTCACTTTTTCGGAATCCACAGTTGATTCTATGCTATTAAATCAGGCATAAAAAGAAAATTAGATTGCTAATAATCCCCCGAACAAAAAATTGTTTTATCCTTGCAACTGCCTTTCCTTTACAATGAAATTAAAATCCAAACCAAAAATTATTTTATCATGAAAAAACTTTTACTTTTTTCCGCATCAACAATTTTTGTCACGCTGAGCGTAATCGAAGCGCTTGCGCAAAACGCCATTCCCAATCCGGGGTTTGAGAACTGGACGAACCAGGGAAGTTACGATGACCCAAGCGGTGGCTGGGGAACCATTGCAGATATATCGGGAGGATTTGTGGTGAATTGTTATAAAGCTCCAAGCCCCGATATGCATAGCGGAACTTACGCCTGCAAACTTATTACAAAAAATATTCCTTTCCAGGGCGAAGCCCCCGGCATTGTGGTAACCGGAACCATCAACCAGTCAACAATGGGAGTTGATGGCGGAGTTCTATTTAACCTGAAACCCGATTCAATGGCGGGCTGGTATAAATATTCTCCGGTGGGAGTTGATACCGCTTCTGTGGATGTGCGGTTAAGTTACTGGAACGGGACTTCGCGTGTGCAGGTGGCAGAGGCGCGGTTTGAAAAAACAACTGCTGTTTCTTCTTATGCGCGGTTTTCAGTGCCGTTTATTTATGCAGTGCCCAACACGCCCGATACGATGGTGATTGTTTTAATGTCGAGTTACGGAGGTGCAACCAGCGCCAACACAAACAGCACCGCATATTATGATGATCTCGATTTGATTTATAATACAACAGCAGTTAATGAACAAATTTTAAATGCTTCTGTTTCTGTTTATCCGAATCCTTCCAGCGAGTTTGTAATTTTTTCCGGTACTTGCCAAAAATTCATGCTGAAGATTTCTGACGAAATGGGAAAACAAATTATGATTGCAGAAAGCGATAGCCGGAATTATAAACTGGATGTGTCAACTTTTCCCAAAGGAATTTATTTTTATGAACTACTCTCCGGAGAAGCGGGAAAAATTCAGCGCGGAAAATTCATAGTGCAGAAATAGTTGTTGGTTGATTGAGGTTTTGCAAATCGCCCTCTCTGAAAAATTCGGAGGGGGTTTTTTGTTTTGTGAATTTCTCTTTTGCAATTATTCTTAAATTCGTGCCATGAGCAAATTAAAAATAGCAGATAAAATTTTTTCTTCCCGCCTTTTCACCGGCACCGGCAAGTTCGGTGCAAATGCCTTAATGGAAGAAGCATTGCTTGCTTCGGGCTCGGAATTAGTAACTGTTGCTTTAAAACGCGTGGACATGCACAACGAAAACGATGACATACTGAAACATCTTTCACATCCGCAGTTTACTTTGCTTCCGAATACTTCAGGCGTGCGCACCGCACGCGAAGCAATTTTTGCCGCACAAATGGCGCGCGAAGCGCTCGGAACAAACTGGCTCAAACTTGAAATTCACCCCGACCCGAAATATCTTTTGCCCGACCCGATTGAAACATTGAAAGCCGCTGAGGACTTGGTAAAACTTGGTTTCATTGTTCTTCCCTATTGCGGAGCCGATGCCGTACTGTGCAAACGACTGGAAGAAGTTGGCTGCGCTGCGGTGATGCCACTCGGTTCTCCTATCGGAAGCAACAACGGATTGCAGACAAAAGCCATGCTTGAAATAATTATTTCGCAAAGTAAAATTCCTGTTGTGGTGGATGCAGGCATTGGCGCGCCATCTCATGCGGCAGAAGCAATGGAACTGGGTGCGGATGCAGTTCTTGTGAATACAGCAATCGCTATTGCGAACAATCCTGTTCAAATGGGAATTGCTTTCAAACTTGGAGTGGAAGCAGGAAGAATTGCCTATGAATCAAAATTAGGTGCGAAGAAAAAAACTGCAGAAGCATCCAGCCCGCTCACAGCATTCCTTGACTGAAATAACAAATCTCAATTTTCAAATCCCAAATAATTTCCAATGACCAAATTCAAATTTCGAAAATTGAAATTTAGATTTTGTGATTTGTTTGATATTTGTTTTTTTGTAATTTGAAATTTATGATTTCAATTCAGGGTTTCACGTTCAATCCTTTTGAAGAGAACACCTATATTTTGTTTGACGAAACAAAAGAGTGCATCCTCATTGACCCGGGTTGCAGCAACCCATCAGAGCAAAAAGAACTTTCTGATTTTATCTCAGAAGAAAATCTGAAACCGGTCCGGCTACTGAACACGCATTGCCATATTGACCATGTGTTCGGAAATTCCTTCATCGCAAAAAAATATAATCTCGAACTGGAAATCCATAAAGAAGATTTGGAAGTGCTTCATTCGCTTCCGCAGGTTTCACACTTATATGGATTGAATGCCGAAGAATCAGTAGAGCCGTCAAAGTTTCTGGAAGAAGGAAGTAAATTAACTTTTGGAAATTCTTCGCTGGATATTCTTTTCATTCCCGGTCATTCTCCGGGAAGCGTTTGTTTTGTTTCACACGCAGATAAATTTGTGATTGGCGGAGATGTTTTATTTCAGGGAAGCATCGGCAGAACGGATTTGCCGGGAGGAAATCACGAAGGGCTTCTTGCAAACATTCGCGAAAAATTATTTACGCTGGATGATGACTATACAGTTTTTCCCGGGCACGGAGGAGAAACCACTATTGGGTTTGAGAAAAAGAACAATCCTTTTTTAATTTAGCGCGATGAGAAAAATCTTTTTTGCGCTTTTGTTTTTTTCAATTGTCGTGCTGAGCGCAGTCGAAGCATCTTTCGCGCAGCGCGCAAAAATAGATTCCCTCTTCACGGTTATTAAAACAGATAAAGAAGACACCAATCAGGTTCTTCACCTGGCAGACCTTTCCGCGAAATTGATGCACGTGGGAGCATACGACAGCGCGGCTGTATATGGAGAAAAAGGAATTGCGCTCGCTGAAAAAATTTCTTACGACCTCGGGCTTATCAAAGCACTCAACAATTCAGGAGAAGCATATCGCAACCTGGGAAATTTTCCCAAGGCATTGTCGTTTGAACTCCGCGCGCTTGGCATCAGTGAAAAACTTGGCGACAAAAACTGGATGGCGGGAAGTTATTCGAATATCGGAAGCGTTTACCGCGCGCAGGGAAATAATAAAAAGTTTCTCGAATACCAGCAGTCAGCTTTAAAGTTGTATGAAGAAACCAGTAATAAAATAGGAATCGGATGGTGTTACAATAACATCGGGCTCGCGTACCAGGATTTGGGAGATTTGGACAAGGCGCTGGAAAATCTTTTTCAATCGGCAAAAGTTTTTAAAGAGGCAGGAAATAAAAAAGGGCTTCTCTTTAATTACAACAACATCGGAGCAATTTATGAAGACAAAAAAAATTTATCCGAAGCGCTGAAATATTTTCTTCTCTCCATGGAGATGAACAAAGAGTTTGGCGACAAGGGATGGATGGCGCTGCATAGTTCCAACATCGGCACCATTTATTTCAAGCAGGGAAAATACAAAGAGGCGGAAGAATATCTTAAGAGGGCTGAAAAAATTTCAAAAGAAATTTTTCACAAAGAGCATTTGCGTGATGCTTCGGGCGCGCTGGCGCAGTTGTATGATTCGCTGCACGACTATAAATCCGCCTATGAATATCACAAGCAATTCAGCGATGTAAAAGACAGTTTGCTGAACGAAGAAAGCGCGAAACAGATTGCCGAAATGCAAACCAAGTATGAAACCGAAAAGAAAGAACAACAAATCACTTTGCTGAATAAGGACAAACAACTTCAGGATGCGCAGCTGAATCGCCAGAAAATAATTATCTGGTCGGTGGCAGGAGGATTATTAGTGGTGCTGACACTTTCCATTTTCATTTTCCGCGAAAGAAGAAAGAGCGAAAAACTTTTGCTGAATATTTTGCCAGCAGAAACAGCAAAAGAATTAAAAGCAAAAGGCAAAGCATCGCCAAAATATTATGAGAGCGTAACCGTAATGTTCACCGACTTTAAAGGATTCACCAACATTGCCGAAAAACTTTCGGCAGAAGAATTGGTTTCCGAACTGGATTTTCTTTTCAAAAAGTTTGATGAAATAATTTCAAAATACAACATTGAAAAAATAAAAACCATTGGAGATGCTTACATGTGCGCCAGCGGATTGCCGACTCCTAATTCTAATCATGCAGAAGAAATTGTAAAAGCCGGAATCGAAATCCAGTCATGGATGAAAGAGCAGAACAATAAATGGAGTTTAAGAATGGGAATCCATTCAGGCCCCGTCACAGCCGGAGTGGTTGGCGATAAAAAGTTTGCTTACGATATCTGGGGAGATACAGTGAATACTGCATCGCGCATGGAATCATCAGGCGAACCAGGGAAAATAAATATTTCGGGGACAACTTACCAAATCCTTCAAGGTTTTCAAAACCTTGAAGGATTAGAATTCAAGTTCCGCGGAAAAATTCCTGCCAAAAACAAAGGAGAAATTGAGATGTATTTTGTTGAGCGCAGCGAAATGCGAAGCATTCACGAACACAATTGAAAAAAATAAAAAAGCCGTGAGTAAACCCCAATGGGTGTGGAAAAAATTGCCTGAAAACTATTTCTTTCCAGATTTTTTGGGGATTTTCCCTATGAAATTTCAT
Source organism: Bacteroidota bacterium (assembly GCA_016195025.1). Lineage (NCBI taxonomy): Bacteria > Pseudomonadati > Bacteroidota > Bacteroidota bacterium. Next base: position 15,931 of record JACQAL010000013.1, read on the forward strand.
TAGACGAAGAAATCCTCCCATTCGTCCATGTTTTTGTTTTATTCGTTTCAGAAAACTGCCGGTTCGTCTAAATAAGCAGATTAATTCCAACCGCAATTTTTTATTCACGTTCAATGTATAAGAAAGCAATGCCAAAAATAAATAATTATGAAAAGAATTTACACCAAATCGAAAATCCTCATTGAACAGAAGAAATTTTTGATTTCATTATTTTGCCTTTTTTGCTTACAAATTTTTTCTGACAAAATTATTGCACAAAATAACTGCGGGCAAAACACTCCAAGCTTTGTAGTGAACCTTACCGGAAATCCAAACGGAAGCTGGATAAGCCCTTATGTGGTGCGCAACGATACTTGCTGCGGTGCACAAGCACCTGATGCCTGCGTTCAGTTTGAAATTACGCTTGACTCCGCTTCACAGGGAATTTCTTTCAATATTTATTCAGGTGCAATTCCTTCCGGAGCGATGTACTACCAGGTGAATTGCGGTCCGCCCGTAGCAGTCGGAACGCCACTTTGCCTTACCGGAGTAGGTCCATTCTATCTTACTTTCTGCAAGCCGGGAAATAATTCAAACCAGTATATTATCACTTCAATTGCTAAACCATCAGTTTCAGCAAATATTGTTCTCAACCAGGGATGCTCCGGAAAAATATATGCGACCGGATACAATATTTCAACCATCACCTGGACTTCTGTTTATCCCGGTCCGCAGGGAAGTTATGATTCATACCTGAGTTGCAAAAGCGCATGCGACACAACTATTGTCACCGCACAACCGGGTTACCCGCCTTATGTGGATTATATGGTTTGCGGAATTCCTGCAGGCGGATGCAGCACTTTGCCTGTATGCGATACAGTGCGCGTATTTTTTAATCCCACATTGTTTGCAAATATTATTCCGGCAAATCCTACAATATGTTTCGGATATACATCCAAAACCATTACGGCAAGCGCAAGCGGGGGAACAGTTCCCTACACATATTTGTGGAGCACAGGCGCAACATCGCAAACAATCACTGTGGGAGTGGGAAGTTATACCGTAACAGTTCACGATGCAACCAACTGCCCGCCAACAACTGCGACCGTAACCGTAACTTCATTTGCAAATCCTATTACTGCCAATGCAGGAAATGACATAACTGTTTGTGGGCAGAATCCAACTGTTGTACTGAACGGAAATGTAACCGGTGCCAGCGGAGGAATTTGGACCAACGGTTCCGGAACTTTTAATCCGAATAACACCACGCTGAATGCAAGTTATACTCCTTCTTCTTCAGAAATAAATAATGGAATTGCAATGCTGATTCTCATCACGACCGGAAACGGAACCTGTCCTCCGGATTCTGATACACTTGTAATCCACATTGCGGTGAGCCCGAATATTTCAGTGAGCCCGACAAATGTTTTATGCTATGGAATGAACACCGGTTCGGCAACTGCAAATGTGAGCGGAGGAAATCCGCCCTATACTTATCAATGGCTTCCCTGCGGATGCACTGTTAATCCGCTTGGAAATCTTTATTCAGGAACTTACACGGCAATTGTTACCGATGCAAACGGATGTTCTTCTTCCGCTCCTACAATAATTACTCAGCCATCTGTTCTTTCTGCTACAGCATCGGTGAATGGAAATGTTTCTTGCTATGGCGGAAGCAATGGTTCGGCTTCTGTATCGGCATCGGGAGGAATTTCTCCTTACACTTATTCGTGGAGCAGCGGACAAACGACTTCATCCGTGAGCGGATTAACTGCCGGAAATTATTCTGTAGTTATTACTGATAACAATGGTTGTACAAAAACAGATGTGATAAACATTGTTCAGCCTTCAACACTTGCAGTTTCAGTTTCGCAGCAGGATGTGCAATGCTACGGAATGAGCAACGGCTCGGCTTCTGTTTCTGCAAACGGAGGAACATCTCCTTATTCTTACCAGTGGAATACAGGGCAAACTACTTCGTCAATCACAGGGCTTTCATCCGGAAATTATTTTGTGACTGTGACTGACAGTAAGGGCTGTATAAATGTTCAGAATATTTTTATCAGCCAGCCATCGCAGGTGATGCTGAGTATTTTTTCAATGGTAAATGTTTCGTGCTTCGGGGGAAGCAATGGAACAGCAACAGCAGTTACTTACGGAGGAATTCCGCCTTACACGTATATGTGGAATACAATGCCTTCACAAACTTCCGCAAATGCCACCGGACTTTCTGCCGGAAATTATATTGTAACTGTTTTGGACAGCAACGGATGTTCCATGATGATTGCTGTAAATATTACGGAACCGCCTGCGCTTTCTTTAATCATGAATTGGGTGAATGCAAAATGTTACGGAACAAATTCCGGCTCGGCATCTGTGAGTGTTTCGGGCGGAACTCCTCCGTATTCTTATTCGTGGAGCAACAATCAAACTTCTTCTTCGGCAACAAATCTTTCTGCAGGAAATTATTCTGTAACAATTACCGATGCGAACGGATGCACGCACACGAACACGGTTTCTATTTCTCAGCCGGCAGTTTTGAATGCGGTTGTTGCAAACGTGCAGAATGTTTCCTGCTATGGAATGCAAAACGGTTCGGCTTCGGTGAATGCGAGCGGAGGAACTTCTCCCTATTATTATCAATGGAGCAACGGACAAACCACTTCTTCGGCAACTAATTTTTCTGCCGGAAATTATTCTGTTATGATTTCTGATGCAAACGGATGCACTGCACCTGCAACCGTAACTATTTCTCAACCCAATGCGATTGCAGTTTCTGTTTCACCCGATGATACTGTTTGTCCCGGACAAAATACAACCATCAGCGCAAACGCTTCGGGCGGAACTTCTCCGTTCACTTATTTCTGGCAGCCGAGTGTGGGCTTCGGAAATTCTCAAATCGTTCATCCCACTTCTTCCACTACCTACACTGCGATTGTAACCGATGCGCACGGCTGCACGAACACAGGAATCGTAAATATTCTTGTGTACGATTTAACCATTGCGCTTGCCGTGAATGCAACGCCTCATATCTGCGAAGGGCAGGTGGCAACTGTTTCTGCTTCGGTAACCGGAAATTATATTACAAATTATTACTGGAGCAATAATCTTGGAAACGGTGCGGGACCTTATGTGGTTTCTCCTTCGGGAACAACGACCTATTCTGTAACGGTTACAAATATGTGCGGGGCCACTGCCACTGCATCGGCAACGGTGATTGTTTATCCGTTGCCGCAAATACATCTTGCTCCGCAATCCGCGAGCGGATGCGATAATGTTGCGCTTCAGTTCAGCGATACAAGTTCCGCAAATGCGGGCTCAACTTATTTCTGGAATTTTGGTGACGGCTTCACTTCTTCGCAAGCGAATCCTTCGCATACGTATTCATCAAGCGGCAATTATGCCGTTACGGTAACAGTGACCACGCATAACGGATGTTCTTCTTCCGCGCAAACCTATTGCACGGTGACTGTCATTCCTTCGCCCGATGCAGAATTTACTTCCGACCCCCCGCTCGAAACTTCGATTATCAATCCCGGTTTTCATTTCTACGATGCTTCAAAAAATGCAACGCAGTGGAAATGGAGTTTTGGCGATGGCGCGAACTCTTCGCTCGAAAATCCTGTGCATACGTATGCCCAAACAGGAATCTATGTTGTGAAACTTATTACGCTGAACAATGGCGGGTGCATTGACTCCATAATTAAAACGGTGGAAGTGAAACCTGAATTCGCGTTTTATATTCCGAATACTTTTTCTCCCAACGGAGACCATCTGAACGATGTGTTCAGCGGAAAGGGAATGGAGATTACCCAATACGACATGCAGATTTTTGACCACTGGGGAGAAATTATTTTTGAAACCACCGAACTGGAAAAAGGATGGGACGGCACTGCGAAAGGCGGCAGCGAAATTTCTCCCGAAGGCGTGTACGTTTACAAAGTCCAACTCCGCGATTTTGAAAACAAAGAACATAACTACGTGGGAAATGTAAACCTTATCAAATGATTTAAAACTCTTACTGCACCCTCCCGATATTCATCGGTACAGGCATACTTTCTCCATAAAAACCTTCAAACAAACTCTCCCTCTTTCCCTCTCTTTGCAAAGAGAGGGATGTCCGGCAACTGACGGACAGGGTGAGTTACTGTATCTCCACTTTTTCAGTATAAATCTTGCTCTCGCTCTGCACCTTCACAAAATAAATTCCTTTGGGCTGGGAACTCAAATCAATAGTGAGATTCCCTGCCTGCCGGTCAGGCAGGCATTCCTCCTTCTTCGGCTGCATAGCGGCTGTTATTGTTTTTTTTCTTTGGCTGCTCATTCGAATATCCGCAGCCGATTCGCTATCCGCACCCCTGTTCACGAGAAAACACCCGCGCTCACGAGAATTTACCCGAGTTCACGAGAAAAAATAAAACCTTTTCTCCGCTTATTGCGTCTAATATCCAGAATCAGGAAACAACCTCAAATAAAAAAATGAGAAATATCAAAACATACACAGCGCAAATAAAGGCATCCGCAACTGCTGCCGGAAAAAGCAACGCGGTTTCCGAAACTGCGCAGGCGCATGCCGAAAAGAGTACAGCGCATTCCCTTTTTAGTACTGCGCCTTCCATGTTTCGTACCGCGCCTTACCTTTTTAGTACCGCGCCTTCCGTGTTTCGTACCGCGCCTTCCCTTTTTCGGCAACCGCGCGCCCTTTTTCGTACCGCGCCTTACCTTTCTCGGCAACCGCGCGCCCTTTTTCGTACCGCGGTGTTTCATAGCAGAAAATCGAAATTTTTAACATTTATCCTGTTGAACCCTCGCTCTGAGGGCGGTGCGGCAATAAAAAATGCGCTTCGAAATTCCGGAGCGCATTTTTTTGTTTTGCCTGAAATTTTTTCAGGATAACATCTGTTATTTTACTGCATTCATCTGTATTTTTGGCTGATTGGACGATTTGTCAATACTTTTTTAAAAAAAGCGAAACAAAATGAAGCAGAATTCGTAGTATAAACGTTAGGTTTAACACAAGTAAAAAAACATGTATGCAAAAATTCTACAGAATATGTTTTCTGATTTTTTTAGGAATAGGGAGTAATAATGTATTTTCTCAATACAAAGATTTGCCCAATCCACCTTCCGATTTACAAACCATTCCGCAGGGCTCGCTGGTTATTCCAATGGATAACGCGCATCAGAATTTATTTCTCACCTATCCGTTTAATCTGAAAGCATACGGGCTGGTGAATCAACTTTTACAAAATGATATTCCCGTGAAGTGGGTGATAAAAGCCGGCAAAGCAAAAGACGGAATTGATTTTTCTGCAACGGTGGAAAGAGTTTATCCTTCTTTTGTTGCCGCTTCCTTACAGGATTTCCGCGCAAGTGAATTTATTGTTGACAGTTTTTGGGTAAATAATCCCTCGCCCACAACAGGACAAACCGCCACACAGGTTATATCCACATTCGCAAACCAATGGAAAGTGGCTGTGTATCGCCTCACAACGAATACCACAGTGGATGTCCGCTATACATTGGATCATCGCCCGAAAATTGCTCTCTTCAACAATGGCGGAAACGAAGCCATTGCCGAAACAATATTAGATACGGCAAAGTTTACAAACTATGTAGTGATTAGCGCAGGCGTTTTTCCAGGTCTGGCGCAGTGTTATACTTTTTGTTCTGAAATGCACTGGAAAATGACGGATGCAGATACCGTCATTACGCAAAAGGTTACGGACTTTGTAAATCAGGGAGGAAATTTTTTTGCGCAGTGCCATGCAGTAGAAGGAGGAGATAATCTGGAAGGATATGAACGCAATGAGAAATTTCAAACCACGACCGGATTGAAAGAATTAGGTCTTGGCAATGCTTCCAATGAGTATTACAATCCCGATTTGGCATTTATGCAGTTTGAAGGTTTGATGCAGCCCAACGAAAATGGTTCAGGAAAAAACTGGACATTCCATGCCGGCTCTTCGTGGAACACCGGTGTTTACCATGCTGTCAGCACACAAAATTCATTGGATACGGTGATTGCAACCGGCTCTCATCTTGCTCCTCCCGATTCCATAGGAGGAAATGTTTTTTATCTCGGTGGACACAATTACAAACCCTACACTTCGCTGCTGCAAATTAACGCAGCGCGCCTTTATCTCAATGCCGCTCTTATTCCTTCAGCAAGACCAACGGCTTTTACCGTTAATGCCGGAAGCAATACCACTATTTGTCAGGGCAACAGCATTACGCTTGGCGGTTCACCAACAGGTCCTGTCGGAGCAACCTATATATGGTCACCTGCCTCATCTCTGAACAACAACACCTCTCCAAATCCAATTGCCACGCCAACATCGTCCACACTTTATACGGTAGTTGCAGATAATGGCGGATGCACTTCTAACGGTGCGGTTACGATTAGTGTAAGCGCTCCGCCTACTGTAACTGCATCGCAAAATAATGTTTCTTGTTTCGGAGGAAGCAATGGCACGGCAACGGTTTCCGTATCGGGCGGAACACCTGCTTACACTTATTCGTGGAGCAACGGACAAACCACTTCATCGGCAACCGGATTGATTGCGGGAAATTATTCTGTCACCACCACCGATGCTGCCGGTTGTACAAAAACTTCTACGGTTGCCATAACGCAACCCGCTGCCCCGCTTTCTTCTTCTGCATCGCAAAATAATGTTTCCTGTTTCGGAGGCAGCAATGGTTCAACAACCGTTTCTGTTTCTGGCGGAACTACGGCTTATACTTATTTGTGGAGCAACGGACAAACCACTTCATCAGCAACAGGATTAATTGCCGGAAATTATTCTGTCACTGTTACGGATTCCAAAGGATGTACAACCACTTCAACTTTTTCCATCACACAGCCGGTTGCTCCGCTTTCATCTTCCGCTTCTCAAACAAATGTTTCGTGCAATGGAGGAAGTAATGCAACAGCAACTGCCACTGCTTCGGGCGGAACAACGGCTTATACTTATTCCTGGAGCAACGGGCAGACCACTTCATCGGCAACAAATTTATCAGCAGGAAATTATTCGGTAACGATTACCGATTCCAAAGGATGCACAACTACAAATACTTTTTCCATCACGCAGCCAGCCGCTCCGCTCGCTTCTTCCGCTTCGCAAAATAATGTTTCCTGTTTCGGTGGAAGCAATGGTTCAACAACCGTTTCTGTTTCTGGCGGAACAACGGCTTACACTTATCTGTGGAATAATTCTCAAACTACTTCAACCATTTCAAATCTCATTGCGGGAAATTATTCAGTAACCATTACCGATGCGAATGGATGCACCACTACCAATACATTCACCATCACGCAGCCCGTTTCTCCTTTGAGTTCTTCCGCTTCACAAAATAATGTTTCCTGTTTTGGTGGAAGCAACGCAAGCGCAAGCGTTTCTGTTTCGGGCGGAACTCCGAATTATTCATACGCATGGAGCAACGGGCAGACCACTTCATCGGCAACAAATTTATCGGCAGGAAATTATTCTGTCACTGTTACTGATTCAAAAGGATGTACAACCACTTCAACTTTTTCTATCACACAGCCAGTCGCTCCGCTTTCATCTTCCGCTTCGCAAAATAATGTTTCCTGCAATGGAGGAAGCAATGGAAATGCAACCGCCACTGCTTCTGGCGGAACAACAGCTTATACTTATTTGTGGAGCAACGGACAAACCACTTCATCGGCAACAAATTTATCGGCAGGAAATTATTCTGTTACAATCACCGATGCGAATGGATGCACCACCACAAATACTTTTTCCATCACTCAGCCGGTAATTTTATCTTCGTCTGCCTCGCAAAATAATGTTTCGTGTTTCGGTGGAAGCAACGCAAGTGCGAGCGTTTCTGTTTCTGGCGGAACTCCGAATTATAACTATTCGTGGAGCAACGGAAATTCCACTTCTGCAATTTCAAATCTCATAGCAGGAAATTATTCCATAACAATTACCGATGCCAATGGATGCACCACCACAAATACTTTTTCCATCACACAGCCGGTAATTTTATCTTCGTCCGCTTCGCAAACAAATGTTTCGTGCAACGGTGGCAGTAACGGAACCGCAACCGTTTCCGCTTCGGGCGGAACGCCTGCTTACACTTATTCGTGGAGTAATGGACAAACCACTTCAACCGCCACAGGATTAATTGCAGGAAATTATTCTGTCACTGTTACGGATTCCAAAGGTTGTACAACCACAAATACATTTTCAATCTCACAGCCAACTATACTTACATCCACCGTTACTCAAACGGGCGTTTCGTGTTTTGGAGGAAATAATGGCACAGCAACAGCAACAGTTTCCGGAGGAACTCCATCCTACACTTATTTATGGACGAACGGGCAAACTACATCCACAGCAACCGGATTGATTGCAGGAAATTATTCTGTAACGATTACGGATGCGAATGGATGTACCACCACTTCAACTTTCTCCATCACCCAGCCATTCGCTCCGCTTTCTTCTTCCGCTTCGCAAAATAATGTTTCGTGCAATGGAGGGAATAACGGAACAGCAAATGTTTCCACTTCGGGAGGAACACCGAATTATACTTATTCGTGGAGCACTGGCGCAACAACTTCTGCTATTTCAAATCTCACAGCAGGAAATTATTCGGTAACCATTACGGATTCCAAAGGATGCACAATCACTTCAACTTTTTCCATCACACAACCCGGTATTCTTATTGCAAGCGCTTCGCAAACCAATGTTTCGTGCAATGGAGGAAGCAATGGAACAGCAACCGCGATGCCCGCAGGAGGCACTTCGCCTTATACTTATTACTGGAGCAACGGGCAAACCACTTCCACTGCTACCGGACTTCTCTCGGGAAATTATACCGTAACAGTTACCGATATGAATGGGTGCACCATCACAGGGGTGATTTCCATCACGCAGCCATTCATTCTTACTGCTGGCGCTTCTCAAACAAATGTTTCCTGTTTCGGAGGAAACAACGGCTCGGCAACGGTTTCTCCTTCGGGCGGAACGCCTGCTTATTCTTATCTCTGGAGCAACGGACAAACCACTTTATCGGCAACAAATTTATCGGCAGGAAATTATTCCGTAACGGTTACCGATGCAAACGGATGCACTGCTTCTCAGACAGTAACCATCACTCAACCTGCACTGCTTACTGCTGCTGTTTCTCAGACAAATGTTTCCTGCTTCGGAGGAAATAATGGCATAGCCGCAGTTTCTCCTTCGGGCGGAACTCCATCTTACTCCTATCTCTGGAGCAACGGGCAAACCACTGCCTTTGCAACCGGATTGCCCGCAGGAAATTATACTGTTACTGTTACCGATTCTAAAGGATGCACAACCACTGCAACTGTTTCTATCACGCAACCCGCGCTGCTTACCGCTTCTGTTTCTGCCGCTGCTGTTTCCTGTTTCGGTGGAAGTAATGGAACAGCAACTGTCACTGCTTCGGGTGGAACAATATCTTATACTTATCTTTGGAATAACGGACAAACAACTTCTACTGCAACCGGGTTGATTGCCGGAAATTATTCTGTAACCATTACCGATGCGAATGGATGCACAACAACCAATACGGTTTCCATCACGCAGCCCGCGGCTCCGCTTTCATCCACCGCTTCGCAGACAAATGTTTCCTGCAACGGAGGAAGCAATGGAACAGCAACGGTTTTTGTTTCTGGCGGAACAATATCTTATACTTATCTCTGGAACAACGGGCAGACAACTTCAACGGCAACAAATTTATCAGCGGGAAATTATTCCGTAACGATTACCGATGCCAATGGATGCACCACAACAAATATTTTTTCCATCACCGAGCCAACGCTTCTTACTTCCACTGCTTCACAAATCAATACCTGCAGCGGCTCAAGTAATGGTTCGGCCGTGATTTCTCCTTCGGGCGGAACGCCTGCCTATACTTATTTGTGGAGCAACGGACAAACTACTCAAACGGCTACGGGATTGCCTGCAGGAAATTATTCAGCAACCATTACCGATGCCAATGGATGTACGACAACGACAACCATTACCATCACATTATTTCCTGCCGTATCATTCTCCGCTTCTCAAACAAATGTTTCTTGTTTCGGAGGAAGCAATGGTTCAGCAGCGGACTCTGCTTTTGGCGGCACCTCTCCTTTTACTTATCTCTGGAGCAGCGGACAAACAACTTCTGCCATCACAGGATTGACTGCGGGTAATTACACGGCAACCATCACCGATGCCAACGGCTGCACGATTGCAAATACGATAACGATTACTGAGCCCCTTCTCTTAGCAGCATCCACCAGTGTAACAGCATCGGGATGTTCTTCCTGCACAGGAACATCCACTGCAAATGCATCGGGAGGAACTTCTCCTTATAATTATTTATGGAATCCAACGGGGCAGACCACACAAACGGCAACAGGACTGTGCGCGGGAACTTATACTTATGTGGTCAGCGATGCGAACGGATGCACCGCTTCTCAAACGGTTACCATTACCGGGCAATTAACACTTCTGACCAATTCTCAGACAAATGTTTCGTGTAACGGAGGAAGCAATGGAACAGCGGCAGTAACAGCCACCGGAGGTCTTTCGCCTTACACTTATTTGTGGAGCAACGGACAGACCACTTCTTCGGCAACAGGACTTTCTGCAGGCACCTACACCTTAACAGTTATTGATGTATTGGGATGCAGCAATACGCAAACAATTACTATTACGCAGCCCGCTGTCCTCGCTTCCACTGCCGCGCAAACGAATGTATGCAGCGGTGCAAGCACCGGCATAGCAGCGGTTTCTGCTTCGGGCGGAACTGCGCCCTACTCTTATTTGTGGAGCACAGGAGCAACCACTGTTTTCATCACGGGATTGTCAGCGGGAAGTTATACCGTTACGACCACCGATGCCAACGGCTGTTCATCCACGGCAACCGTCATTACCATTATACCATTTCCTGCTGTGTTATCCGCCACTTCTCAGACGAATGTTTTATGTTTTGGAGGAAGCAATGGTTCGGCAACGGATTCTGCTTTTGGCGGGACACCGGGTTTTACTTATCTCTGGAGCAGCGGGCAAACTACTTCTGCTATTGCGGGATTATCAGCGGGAAATTACATAGCAACCATCACCGATACAAATGGCTGCACGAAAACAGATACCATTTTCATCACGCAGCCCGCTGTTCTCCTTCCCAATACTTCGCAGACAAATGTTTCTTGTTTCGGAGGGAGCAATGGAACAGCGGCAGTGGCAGCGGCAGGAGGCACGCCATCGTATTCTTATCTATGGAGCAATGGTGCGACAACTTCTCAAATCACAAATCTCACTTCTCAAATCTATTCCGTAACTATTACTGATGCGAATGGCTGCACAACAACGGATACAATTTTAATTACTCAACCCGCTCTTCTCACCTCCACCGTTTCGCAAACAAATGTTTCGTGCAATGGAGGAAGCGATGGAACAGCAGCAGCAAATGCAAGCGGAGGAACTTCTCCCTATTCTTATCTATGGAGTAATGGACAAACCACTTCATCGGCAACAAATTTATCAGCAGGAAATTATTTTGTTACAATTACGGATACAAACGGATGCGTGACTATTGATTCGGCATTCATTACACAGCCGCCAGTTCTCAGCGCGGTTACAAATTCCGCGCCCGACACTTGCCTGCAGGGGAATGGAACAGCAACCGTTTCTGTTTCGGGTGGAACACCTTCTTATTCTTATTTGTGGAACAACGGACAAACTGATTCCACCGCTACCGGACTTTTGCCGGGAAATTATTCGGTTACGATTACGGATGCTAACGGCTGCACTTTTTCAACTACGGTAACGGTTAATTACACGGGCAGCGCTGTGGCAAATGCCGGTCCCGATGCGAGTATTTGTTTTGGCAGTTCCGCTTCTTTGAATGCAAGCGGAGGAATTAGTTACACCTGGTCGCCAGTCAACGGATTGAGCAATCCGAACATTTCTAATCCAACAGCAAATCCAACCGTAACCACTATTTACATTGTTACCGTTACCGCTTCAAACGGCTGCGCAGCGTTGGATACCGTTGCAGTAACAGTGAACCCGCTGCCCACAGCGAATGCCGGTGCCGATGCGACCATTTGTTTTTCCGACAGCACTACGCTTAACGCAAGCGGTGGCAGCGCTTATGTATGGTCACCCGCAAGCGGATTAAACAATGCGAACATTTCTAATCCTGCCGCGTCTCCTTCGTCTGCTACAAACTATACTGTTACGGTTACGGATGCAAACGGATGCACCAACACGGATGATATTACGGTTACTGTAAATCCTTTGGCAGTGGTCTCTCTGAATTACAGTATTATAGATGGCTGCGCGGTGCCCGCCTCAGTAACTTTTATGGCGTCCAGCGATATTGGTGTTACTTACCTCTGGGATTTTGGAGACAGCACCACTGCATCGGGAGATACCGTGGTTCACATCTACACAACTTCCGGAACTTATTATGCAACCGTTACAGTCATCACGGCTGATGGCTGTTCAACCATTGTGGTAGCAAACCCTCCCATCACTATTTATCCACACCCGGTGGCCGACTTTACAACAAGTCCTTCGGTTAATCCGATGACCATCTTTCATAACACGATTGACTTCAGCAATCAATCCTCTGGCGCCACGAGTTATTATTGGGCGTTTGGAGATGGAGGCAATTCCAACAATACAGACCCTCAACATACTTATGCAACCATCGGAGATTATGTAATTACGCTCATCGCCACGAATCAGTATGGCTGCACGGACACATTCCGGATGAAGACCACCGCAGAAGGCGATATTATCTTTCCCAACGCATTTACTCCAAATCCGAACGGACCTAACGGAGGAGGATACAGTTGGTATAATCTTGACAACGATGTGTTCTTCCCGTATGCCGCGTATGTGGAGGATTTCAATATGCAGATTTTTGACCGATGGGGAGAACTGATTTTTGAAACCAAGGATATTAAAATTGGATGGGACGGATATTACCGCGGAAAACTTTGCCAGCAGGATGTGTATGTTTGGAAGGCATCTGTAAAATTTATTGACGGAAGAACTTTAACTAAAGCAGGCGATGTAACTTTATTACGATAATAGGATAGTATGAAAACAAAGATATTTTTTTTAATCCAAATTATTCTTGTCACGCTGAGCGGAGTCGAAGCGTTTTCCCAGAAAACCGCTAAGCAAAAAATCCGCGAAGGCGATGAATATTTTTATAACAACGATTATGCAAGTGCGCGGAAATATTACAAAGATGCGTGGGAACTGGATTCTTCCGATGCAACGCTTGCGTTCAGATTAGGAGTGAGCATGTATAATCTCAGGCAGTATAAAATGCAATCACTCCGCTATTTTGAAAAAGCAAAAGCCGCAAATCCCGAATCTAAATTTTATTTGGGAAATCTTTATCATCTCAACGGAGATTTTCAGGAAGCAATCAATATGCTCACCGATTATAAAAACATAGAGAAGAAAAAAATAAAAGATGCAGAAATAAATTCGCTCATTGAAAAATCAAAAAGCGCTATGGAAATGACTGCGCATCCCGTGAATGTGAAAATTGAAAATATGGGTTCTGTCATTAATTCTGAATATCCGGAATATGTTCCGGTAATTTCTGCCGATGAATCAGAATTGATTTTCACTTCGCGCAGAGCCGGAAGCACAGGCGGATTGCGCGATGCCAACGGAGAATTTTTTGAAGACATTTACGTGTCGTACAAAAAAAACGGGCAGTGGTCTTCGCCCGAAGGAATCAGTTCGCTCAACACGCCTACGCACGATGCCTGCGTGGGGCTTTCACCCGATGGCGAACTTCTTTTTCTCTACAAGCCGAGCAAAGATTTCCGCACAGGCAATTTATATTTTTCCACCTATGCGGGAAACGATTGGATGGCGCCCATCAAATTAAATTACCCGGTTAACATGGATAATTCCATAGAGTCCAGCGCTTCGCTTACTGCCGATGGCAACACGCTTTACTTTTCAAGCAACCGCGCGGGCGGATTCGGCAAAAAAGATATTTACCGTGTTACGCGCCTCTCGAACGGTGACTGGAGCAAGCCGATGAATTTGGGTTCAACTATCAATACGCCCGAAGACGATGACGCGCCTTTCATTCATCCCGATGGAAAAATTTTATTCTTCAGTTCGCAGGGGCACAAGAATATGGGCGGCTACGATATTTTTAAATCAACTTATAATAAGGAAGAACAAAAATGGTCGGAGCCGGAAAATCTCGGCTGCCCAATCAATACACCCGATGATGACATTTTTTTTGTTCTGTCGGTAGATGGCAAGCGCGGTTATTATTCTTCCGCGCGCGCAGGCGGCTATGGCGAAAGCGATATTTACACCATTTATTTCCCGGAAGAAAATCTGAATTTCTCTGTGATGAAAGGAATGGTGCTGAGCGCAGATTCTTCCAAACCCATTTATGCAAAAATAACTGTGAAGGAAAAAGAATCGGAAAAGTTGCAGGGCATTTACAGCACGAATCCGCACACAGGAAAGTTTGTAATGATTGTGCCTCCGGAAAAAAATTATTCGATAGACGTAGAAGCCATTTCAAAAAAGTATGATTCTTTTTCTGAAATAATTTCTCCCGGAAAAACTGAAGAAGAAACCAAAGTAATCAAACTGAAAGCGAAATGAAAAAGTTTCTGATTTATATCTTTTGTTTTTTTGCCGTCCTGCTGAGCGGAAAAGAAAAAAGTTTCTCGCAGTTGATGCACTTCACACAGTTTTATGCCGCGCCAACTTTTCTTAATCCCGCTTTTGCCGGGCTTGGAACCTGCTCGCGCGTAAATACAAATTACCGCGTTCAATGGCCCGAAATTCCCGGAGCATTCGTTACCACGCTCGTTTCCTTCGACCATCAGCTTTTTAAAAACCGAACCGGTCTTGGATTTTTATTTACCAACGATAAAGCCGGAAGCGGAAATCTTCACTCCTCCTCTTTTGCCGGGCAGTACTCGCACCAGTTTTTACTCGGGCATGGATGGAGTGCGAATGCCGGTGCCGAAGCAGGATACGTGATTCGCGATTATAACTTTTCAAAATTTGTTTTTGGCGACATGATTGCGTATGGAACTTCCGTCTCGGTGGAACAGCCCAATGCGCTGCGTGTGCATTATCTTGATTTATCATCGGGAGTTTTATTTTACAACCGGAGAAACTGGATTGGGCTTTCTGCACATCACATGAACATGCCAAATCAGGCGGTGATAAGTTCGGATAGCCGCTTGCCGGTTTTATATTCGGTTCACATGGGAACAAAAATTCCTGTGGGGAAAAAAATTGACCCAAATGATAATAATCCGCAGGAAAGCATCACGCCTGCATTTAATTACCGCCATGAAAATAAATTTGACCAGGCAGATATCGGATGTTATTACGCCCGCCTTCCGCTCGTGCTCGGAATGTGGTACCGCGGCATTCCGCTTTTCAAATCCTATCAGCGCGGCTATCAGAATAATGATATGATTTCACTGATTGCCGGAGTTGCCATTGACCGTTTCAAGTTCGGTTATAGTTATGACGTAACTATTTCGCGCCTCTGGAAAAATACGGGCGGCTCGCATGAAATTTCTTTGTCCTACCAGTTCTGCAAGCAGCAGCCGAAAAAAGCATTTGCCTGCCCGAAGTTTTAGATTTAATTACCTTTGCCGTCCTTATGAAAGTTGTTGATAGTATTAAGCAAGCAAAGTCCACGCTTTTATCTATAGAAATTCTTCCTCCGCTGAAAGGGAAAAGCATTCAGTCCATTTACAATATTATTGACCCGCTGCAAGAGTTCAAACCGGCATTCATTGATGTAACGTATCATCGCGAAGAATACGTTTACAAAAAACGCGAAGGAGGTTTTCTCGAAAAAGTTTCTGTGCGCAAACGCCCGGGAACGGTAGGAATCTGCGCGGCAATAATGAACAGATATAAAATTGATACGGTGCCTCATATTATCTGCGGAGGATTTACCAAAGAAGAAACCGAAAGCGCGCTCATTGATTTACATTTTCTTGGAATCGATAATGTGCTCGTGCTTCGCGGAGATGCGGTGAAGAATGAACGAAGTTTTATTCCTGAACCGGGCGGACATCCGTACGCGGTAGATTTAGTTCAGCAGATAGTGAAAATGAATTCGGGAAAATATTTACACGGAGATGATGTGCTCGATGTTGCGCCAACCGATTTATGCATTGGCGTTGCCGGCTATCCCGAAAAACATTTTGAAGCGCCCAACATGATTTCTGATTTGCGTCATCTGAAAGAAAAAGTAAATGCCGGAGCAGATTATATAGTCACACAAATGTTTTTTGACAACCAGAAATATTTTGACTTCGTGAAAAAATGCCGCGAAATGGAAATTAATGTTCCGATTATTCCCGGAATAAAAGTTCTGACTTCAAAAAACCAGGCAATGCTTCTTCCGAAAACTTTTTACATAGACATTCCCGAAGAACTTTTAGTAGCCATTGAAAATTGCAAAGATGATTCTGAAGCGAAAGAAGCCGGCATTGAATGGTGCATCAAGCAGTCGAAAGAACTTGTAAAGTTTGGCGCGCCCGTTCTTCATTTTTATACGATGGGAAGTTCCGAACCCGTGAGAAGAGTTGCTTCTAAAGTTTTTTAAACCTCCGAAAAACGAAACAATACGAAAAATACGAAAATGTATTTTGCCTTTCAAATCCTCAATCCTAAATTTTTATTTCCGTGCGTCCGAGTTTCGATGATATATATATGGACTTAGCGCAAAACCTTGCGGAGCGTTCGCATTGCGTGAAAATAAAAGTGGGCGCGGTGCTCACGAAAGATACGCGCATTGTTTCGCTCGGATACAATGGTCCGCCTGCCGGAACACACAACTGCGATATAGAGTGGCCGAACGAGGGCTGCCCGCGCGACAGCAAAGGAGGTTGTTCGCTTGCGCTTCACGCGGAACAAAATGCAATCATCTACGCTTCGAAAAATAATGTGCCGCTTGAAAACTGTGTATTGTACATAACACTTGCACCTTGCCTTGCCTGCGCGAGAATAGTTTTTGCTTCGGGAATTAAAAAAATAATTTACCTGAACAGTTACGCGGAATACAAAGGATTGAAAAGTGATGAAGGAATAGATTTTTTGCAGCGTTTCGGAATAGAAGTCGTGAAATACAAAAAGCAGCAGTAGGCAGTTGCAGTTGGCAGTCCGCTGCTGCCTGCTGCCGCTGCCAACTTTTTCTTATGAATAACAAATTAAAAATAATTCTCCCGATAATTTTTGGAGTTCTCCTTGCTACCGGAATTTTCATCGGCTCCAAATTAAATTTTTCGGAAACGAGAATTCATTTTCTTCAGCCGGAAAAAAAATCTTCCGATAAACTGAACAGCGTTCTGAATTTTATCGAAGAGGAATATGTGGACACGGTGAAGAAAAACGATTTGGTGGAGAAGGCGATTGTTTCCATGCTTCAGAATCTCGACCCGCATTCGGTTTATCTCACTCCGCAGGAAGTAAAAGAAATGCGCGAGCCGCTCGAAGGAAATTTTGAAGGAATCGGAATTGAATTTAATATTATCAAAGATACCATCAGAGTAATTTCCGTTATTGCCGGAGGACCCTCCGAAGCGCTTGGCATTCAGGCGGGAGATAAAATTGTGAGGATTGAAGGAAAAAATGCTGCCGGAACAAAAATAAAAAACAAAGAGGTGCTTGGAAAACTTCGCGGCAAAGGCGGAACAAAAGTTTCCATAAGCATTATGCGCGGCACTTCAAAAAAATTAATTGACTATACCATCACGCGCGGAAAAATTCCAATCTACAGTGTTGATGCCGGCTATATGCTCAGCAAAAAAACCGGCTACATAAAAGTGAGCCGTTTTGCCGAAAACACGCACGAAGAATTTTTAGAGAAAGCATCGCATCTCCGCTCGCAGGGAATGGAAAATTTAATTTTGGATTTGCGCGGCAACGGAGGAGGATTGCTTTCTTCCGCCATAAAAATCTGTGATGAGTTCCTGGAAAAAGGAAAAGTAATTGTTTTCACCGAAGGAAAATCTCATCCGAAAGAAACCATTGAAGCAACCGATAAAGGAATTCTCACCGATACAAAATTAATTGTGCTCATTGATGAATCATCGGCTTCTGCAAGTGAAATTGTTGCAGGCGCAATTCAGGATAATGACAGAGGAAGAATTATCGGCAGGCGTTCGTTCGGAAAAGGATTGGTGCAGCGCGAAACTATGTTTGCTGATAGTTCTGCCATTCGTTTAACGGTTGCCCGCTATTGCACGCCAACCGGCCGATGCATTCAGAAACCTTACGGAAAAGATTTGGAAGATTATTACAGCGAAGAGTACAACCGCTATCAGCAAGGCGAGCTCATGCATGCCGACAGCATTCATCAGAAAGATACGCTGAAGTATAAAACTTCGCAGGGAAAAATTGTTTACGGTGGCGGAGGAATTACGCCCGATATTTTTGTTTCGCTTGACACAACCGGAAGAACTCCTTATCTCTCCGAACTTTTTGTGAAAGGCGCGTTCGATCAATTCGGTTTTGATTACGCGGATAAAAACAGGAAATCGCTTTCGAAAATGGATATGAAAAAATTTCAATCATCATTTACCATTGATGAAAATCTTTTCAATGAATTTATTACTTACTCGGAAAAATTAGGAGTAAAATTAAATCCGCATGAAGCAGAAATTTCTAAAACGCTTATCAAAAATCTTCTGAAAGCAAGCATTGCCCGGCAAATCTGGGGCAATGATGGTTTCTATCCAATACTAAACCAGGATGACAAAGCCATTTCAAAAGCAATTGAATTTTTTAATAAACAGTAGAAAACTCTGATTTATTTATAGTGTTGGAAAATTTTTTTCGCTTTTGCCTTTCCAATCACTTCCGCAATTTTTTCTTCAGATGTTTCTTTAATCTGGGCCACGGATTTGAATTCGCGCAAAAGTTTTTTAGCAGTTTTATCGCTGATTCCTTTTATCTGCGTAAGTTCTGAGCCAATACTTTCGCGCACTCTTCTTCCCCTGTGATGTTTTAATCCGAAACGGTGCGCTTCATCGCGCATCTGCTGAATAACTTTCAGCGTTTCAGATTTTTTGTTGAGATAAAGCGGAAGCGAATCTCCATGGTAAAAAATTTCTTCCAGTTTTTTTGCAATTCCAATCACAGGAATTTTTCCTGACAGCCCAAGCGTTTCTAAACTCTTTGCTGCAGCAGAAATTTGCCCTTTGCCTCCGTCAATAATAATTAATTGCGGCAAATCATTTGGAGTTTCCTCAAGCATTCGTTTGTATCTGCGATAAATTACTTCTTGCATCGAAGCAAAATCATCGGGACCTTCTACAGTTTTTATATTAAAGATTCTGTAATCTTTTTTGCTCGGTTTTACATTTCTAAAAACCACGCAGGCAGAAACCGGAAAGGTTCCCTGAATATTTGAATTGTCAAAGCACTCAATGTGCATAGGTAATTCTTTCAGGCGCAAGTCATTCATCATTGTCCGTAAAATTCTTTCAGGATGCGTTTCTTTTTTGCTTTCGGAATATTTTTTCATCTTGTCATTCCTGTAATATTCCGCATTGCGCTCAGAAAGTTCAAGAAGTTTTTTCTTGTCACCAATTTTAGGAACTGTAATTTCTCCATCGGGAAAATTAAGGTCCAGCGGAAACGGGACAATAATTTCTTTCGTCTCGCTGTGAAAACGCTGTCGCAATTCGGCAATGGAAAGGAGAAGCAATTCCTCCTTTGTTTCTTCCAATTTCTTTTTTATTTCAAGAGTATGCGCCTGCACCACCGCTCCGTTCACAACTTTTAAATAATTTACGTAGCCGGCTTCTTCATCGGTGATGATTGAGAATACATCCGCATCTTCAATCGTAGGACTTACTATAACAGAACGGCTCTGATATTTTTCAAGCGACTCTATTTTTTCTTTCAGCGACTGTGCGTTCTCGAAATCAAATTTTTCAGAATAGCTCCACATTAATTCTTTCAGTTGTTTTATCACCGAAGAAATATTTCCTCTGAGAATTTGTTTAATCTGGGCAATGTCGCTGTTGTATTCCTCTTCCGATTGAAATGCTTCGCATGGACCTTTGCAATTTTTCAAATGATACTCCAGACAAACTTTGAATTTCTTTTTCCCAATATTTTCTTTCGAAAGATTCAGGTTGCAGTTGCGCAGCTGATAAAGTTTACGGATTAAATCGAGAATGGTATACATTGTTCGCAGCGAAGGATACGGGCCAAAATACTGCGAGCCATCACGGATAAAATTTCTTGTTTGAAAAATTCTCGGAAAGCGTTCGTTCTTCACACAAATCCACGGATATGTTTTATCATCCTTGAGCGCGGCATTATAGCGCGGCTGATATTTTTTTATGAGATTATTTTCCAGAAGCAACGCATCAAACTCCGTGCTTACAACTATATATTTTATTTCTGCAACGCTTGTTACGAGATAAAGAAGTTTTCCGTACGAATGATTTTTTGTGAAGTAAGATGAAACTCGTTTCCGTAAGCTCTTTGCTTTTCCTATATAAATAATTTTCCCGCGCTTGTCAAAATACTGGTAAACTCCGGGGTTGGCAGGAAGATTTGAAAGCGTATTTCTCAGGTGAGAAAATTTATCTTTTGCTTCTTTTGGCATGAAGCACTAATTTACCAAAACTATTTCAATGAATCAGGTTTTGCCGGAGCAGGAGTTTTTACTTTAGAAGAATCGGAAGAGGTTTTCCCTTTCTTGTTTTTCCTGAGTTTCTTTTCAAAAGCATTTTTATTTGCTTTTGAGGAATCAGATGAAACAGGAGAATCCGGCTTTGCAGATGATTTATTTTTTCCGGATGTATCGGGCGGAAGAATAGTTGCGGGAGCGGGAACTGTATCTGAAATAGTTGGCGCAAGCAAAGAGATTTTAATTTTCTTTTCTTTCTTTGATTCTGCCGGATTGATTTTGGCTTTCTCTTTAAAATCCGCAATGAGAGAATCTGCTTTTCTTTCCTGCGCAGAAAGCGCAATGGTATCAACTTCTGTTTCGGCAGAAGTTTTCGGAGTATCAATTTTTACATTTGCAATTGCGGGCGAAGAATCGGCAACAATTTTTTGCGTATCCGCCATTAATGTATTTGCAGAAACAGGAACTTCATTTTCTGCAGGAAGAGAAGAATAATATTGGATGAGTTTAAAAATTCCGAAGACAAGAATTACTGACATCGCGGCAGCGGAAGAAATTAAAATAGTTTTCTTGCTGACTTTAACCTGCAATGTTTGACGTTCGTGCTTCAACAAAACCTCTACTTCACTCCAGTCAGCCGATGGAATATTTTTTTCGGAAGATTTCAATGTCTCAATTATAAACTTATCTAACTGCCCGGGTGTTTTCATTTTCATCATTGCGGAATCATTCGCGCAATATTTTTTCTGAGATTAAATTTTGCTTTTGATAAACTGTCTTTTGCCGTGTATTCGCTGATGTCGAGCAGTTTTGAAATTTCTCCATACGAATAGCCGTCCATTTCATAAAGATTATATACTGCACGATATGAAGGAGATAATTGCTGAAGCGCTTTCACGATAATTTTTCTGTCTGCCGATTTCATAATTTGTTCATCGGAAATTTCGGCAGTCACCGGTTTTTCCAAATCGCGGGCGTTCACCGTGCTGCTCACAAAATATTCCCGTTTGTTTGCGTGCATGTGGCGAATGGCTGAAGAAATTATTTCCTTTTGTATCCATTCTTCGAGAGAAATTTCGTTGCCGTCTTTTTTTCTTTTTGCATTTTCACCTGCAAAATGAGAAAAGTTGTTGAAAATATTTTTAAACCCATCCAGAAAAATTTCTTTTGCATCGGGGTGATTTTTTGAATAGCGGATGCATATCTCCATCATTCTTTCGGAATAAATTTCACAGAGTGCGCGCTGGCTGGCGCGCTCATGTTTCATACAACCATGTATGATTTCTTCTTCGCTCATCTGCTTCACGAAGTTATCGAATTTCCTATTGGCGAAAATAAAAAAGCCCCGAAATAAATTTCAGGGCTTTAGAAAGCATGGGTAAATTACCTGTACAAGGTTACCGAACCTTTTTTTACATGTGGAATGCCATCGGTTCCGGATGCCTGAATAAAATAAAGATAGACACCTTCTGGCGCATCGCTTCCGTTCATTAATTTTCCGTTCCAGTTTCCATCAATTGTTTTCCATTTATAAACAAACCGTCCTTTTGTATCAGTAATTGTTACTTCAATGGATGAAATGTTTTTTACTACAAGCGGATAAAAATAATCATCGTATCCGTCTCCATTCGGAGTAAATGCATTGGGAATAGAATCAATTCTTGAAACGGGTTTGGATTCGGTTTTGGAAATATCTTCCGGCTCTGAAGAATTATTTTCATTTACATTGTTTGAACTTTCTTTACCGCTTGCAGAGGAATTATCTTTTGAGGAATTTGTTTTAGGGCTTTGATACTTATTCCATCGCACCATTCCTCCATCATCTTTTGAGGCGTTTCCATATTTATGCGATTCTGCAGACAAAGTTGCAGAAGAATTATCGGAAGAGGGAACCGTTGAGGAAGCATTTTCTCCGGAAGAAGAATTGTTTTTTACAGAGTTATCATTAGCAGATTGATTGGAGGAATGAACAACCGGAGAATTTTTCTTTTCAGATTGTGTGGCGGAAGAATTCGCTGTTGGATTATTTTCAGCCGTTAAATTATTTTCTGTGTTTGGAGAAGGTGAAACAACTTCGGTTTTGTTTTTACGTTCCGGCAGAGCGGTTGTAGTTTTATTTTCCGTATGTGAAAAATACCAAACGCTGCCCGCAATTCCTGTAACAGCGACCGCTCCGGCAATAATTTTTCCCAACGCAAACTTGGCAGCAGTTCCTGCAGCGCTTCCAACTCCAGAAGAAATTCCGCTTTGAACATTTGCCCACACATTCGGGTTTACATCCGCTTCAAAATTCCGGAACTTCTCCTTAAAAAGTTTTTCTATGTTATCTTGATTCGTCATTAGTTAGTTGTCAGTTGATAGTTGTGTCGCTTCGTTTTTGATTTCCATTATTACTGCTCCTGCCATTGCCACTTCGCTTTTTAGCATATTCTGCAAATGAACTTTTGCGCGCGAGTATTGCGATTTAGATGTTCCTTCTGTAATTCCAAGTAACTCTCCGATTTCTTTGTGCGAATATCCTTCAATGGCATACATATTAAAAACGGTTCTGAATCCAACGGGCAATTTCTGAATCATCCTGAGCAAATCTTTTTCATTTATTTTTTCTCCTATGTGATTATTTCCCGGAATCATATAGGTTGCATCTTCAATATCTATGTTCATTTGCATCGGTTTGTTTTTTCTCAACAGCGTAAGCGATTCGTTCATCACAATTTTCCGTATCCATCCTTCGAGCGAGCCGCTGCCGCGAAAGGTTTCTATTTTTTCAAACACGCGGATGAAACTGTTCTGCAGCATGTCTTCAGCTTCTTCGCTTCGTTCGGCATACCTGAGGCAGATACCCATCATTTTGCGACTGAACTTTTCAAAGAGGGCTTTCTGAGCCGCTGGGTTCTTTGAAACACATCCTTTGAGAAGTTCTTCATCCGTCATCCGACTCTGAGTTTTAGATGCAGTTTGGAAGCATTTGGTTGCATGGAATAATGCAAATCTACCGATTTTAATTGAGTTTTGTTAAATAAACCTAAAAGAGTAAATAAATTTTATTAGATTACTTGACAATCTCTATTCTGAAATTACCTTTGCACGCTTAAATCATAAAAACCTCATTTTTATTCAAAAAATCAAATGAAAGTAGCAATTATAGGTGCAACAGGATTAGTTGGAAATGTAATGGTAAAAGTTCTTGAGGAAAGAACATTTCGTGTAACTGAATTTCTTCCCGTAGCATCCAAACGTTCCGTTGGAAGGGATGTAAGTTTTCGAGGACGTACTTATAAAGTAATGAGTATGGATGAAGCAATTACTCAGAAACCGCAGATTGCGTTGTTCTCTGCCGGCTCGGCAACTAGCATGGAATGGGCACATAAGTTTGCGAGCGCGGGTGCAGTGGTGATTGACAATTCTTCTGCATGGCGAATGCACCCCGATATCAAACTCGTGATTCCTGAAATAAATGCGAATGTGATTAAGAAAAGAGACCGCATTATTGCAAATCCGAATTGCTCAACCATTCAAATGCTGATGCCTTTGTATCCGCTCTATAAAAAATATGGAATAAAAAGAATTGTTGTTTCTACTTATCAATCTGTAACAGGAACGGGTATGAGAGCCGTTGAACAATTGATGAATGAGCGGAAAAATATTCCTTCTGAAAAAGTTTATCCTTTCCCGATTGACCTGAACATTATTCCGCAGATTGCTGATTTCAATGAAGAAGGTTACACCAAAGAAGAAGTAAAAATGACGGAAGAAACTAAAAAAATTCTGGATGATAAAAAAGTGAAGGTTACTGCCACCTGCGTGCGCATTCCTGTAGTCGGAGGTCATAGCGAGTCAGTAAATGTGGAGTTCAAAAAAGAATTCAAAATAGAAGATGTACGCAGAATTCTTTCCGATACAAAAGGAGTAGCGCTGCAAGATGATTTTCGCAACAGCAAATATCCCATGCCTATTTATGTTCAGAATAAGGACGATGTGTTTGTGGGAAGAATCCGCAGAGACAACACGCAACCCAAAACGCTAAACATGTGGAACTGTGCCGATAACCTTCGCAAAGGCGCTGCCACTAATGCAGTTCAGATTGCAGAATATATGGTTGCGAAAAAATTAGTTTGATAAATTTTATTCTAATAAACAGCCGCCAGTATTAAAAATATTAGCCGGCTGTTTTTATTTAATCAAAAAATAAAATGGGGCTCATAAAAGAATTCAAGCAGTTTGCCATGCGTGGCAATTTGGTTGATATGGCGGTTGCAGTGGTAATCGGAGCTTCATTCAATAAAGTAGTTTCTGCATTTATTGATGGAATGGTAATGCCGCTTATAGGAAAATTGTTTCTTGAAATAGATTTATCAAAAGTGAAATATATTCTTCAGCACGAAGTGAAGGATGGAGATAAAATTATTACTCCCGAAGTTGCTATTCAGGTTGGAGGGTTTATGACGCAAATAATTGATTTCACCATTGTGGCATTCGCGCTGTTCTTGCTTGTAAAGGCAATGAATCGCATACGAAAAACAGAATCAACTTCAGCCACTAAAACAGAAATCCTTCTAACTGAAATTCGCGATTCAATTAAAGAGAAAAAGTAAAAACATCCTATCTAAATTCTAATTTTTATAATTTTTTTAACAAACATTTATGCGTGATGACAGTTTGTCACACGCCCTCCTTTGATTATCTTTGTTCACTTTTATGGATATCTACGGAAATAAAGTAATTGAAGAAGCAAAGCAAGGCGAAGCACTGATGCTTTCTACCTCTCCTTTGGTAGAGGGTCGGGGTGAGGTCAAGAAATTATTTCTCGAAAGCTACGGATGCGCCATGAATTTTTCCGACAGCGAAATTGTGGCGAGTATTCTTTCGGGAAAGGGATATTCCACCACCGCAGATTTCAACGAAGCCGATTTAATTTTGATAAACACCTGTGCCATCCGCGAAGGAGCCGAGCAGCGTGTGCGTGGAAGATTAAAAACTTTCAACACGCTCAAAAAGAAAAACCCGAAACTAATGATTGGCGTTTTGGGATGCATGGCAGAACGACTGAAAGAAAAATTTCTGGAACAGGAAAAAATTGTAGATATCGTTGTTGGTCCCGATGCATACCGCGACTTGCCTAATTTAATCGAAAGTGTTGAAGGCGGACAAAAAGCCGTGAATGTTTTGCTCTCGCTTGAAGAAACCTATGCCGATATAAATCCCGTTCGCCTCGATTCAAACGGAGTAACCGCCTTCATCAGCATCACGCGCGGATGCGATAATATGTGTTCGTTTTGTGTGGTACCGTTCACGCGCGGAAGAGAAAGAAGCCGTGAGCCCGAAAGCATTGTGAACGAAGCGAAGAATTTATTTGAGCAAGGGTACAGAGAAGTAACTCTTCTCGGGCAGAATGTGGATTCTTATTTATGGGCGGGTGGAAAAGCGAAAAAAGAATTAAACCTTCAAGGTTTTCAAAACCTTGAAGGTTGTGTAACATTCGCTCAACTTTTAGAAATGGTCGCCAAAGTTTCTCCCGATTTGCGAATTCGTTTTTCTACTTCCAATCCACAGGATATGACCGATGATGTTCTGCACACGATTGTGAAAAACGAAAACATCTGCAACTATATTCATCTTCCCGTGCAGAGCGGAAGTTCAACCATGTTAGAAAGAATGAACCGTGGCTACAGAAGAGAAAAATATTTAGAACGCATTTCTGCAATCCGAAGAATTATTCCCGACTGCGGAATTTCTACCGATATCATTACGGGCTTCTGCGGAGAAACGGATGAAGAACATGCCGATACAATTTCACTGATGAAAGAAATAAAATTTGATTTTGCATATATGTTTGCTTACAGCGAACGACCGGGAACACTCGCTCAAAAAAAATATAATGATGATGTTCCGGAAGAACTCAAGAAAAAAAGATTACAGGAGGTGATTGACTTGCAAATGGAACATTCTTCCGAGCGCACAAAAAAAGGTTTGGGGAAAATTCACAGGGTTTTAATCGAAGGGGTTTCAAAAAAATCTTCTGAAAGATTGTACGGAAGAAATTCTCAGAACACGGTGGTTGTTTTTCCAAGAGGAAATCACAATAAAGGTGAGTATGTAAACGTCTTGATAAATGAAGTGACACCAGCAACAATGTTGGGAGAAGTTATTTAAAATGGACATCAGAGATATAAAAAATAGATTTTCCATTATTGGAAGTTCTCCGCTTCTTGACCGGGCGATTGATGTTGCCATGCAGGTTGCGCCTACCGATTTGAGCGTGCTGATTACGGGCGAGAGCGGAACGGGCAAGGAAGTGTTTCCGCAAATCATTCATCAACTCAGCGCACGCAAGCACGGGCCGTACATCGCGGTGAACTGCGGTGCAATTCCCGAAGGCACGATTGATTCGGAACTGTTCGGGCACGAGAAAGGTTCGTTCACCGGAGCGCACGAGGCGCGCAAAGGATATTTTGAAGTGGCGAATGGCGGGACAATTTTTTTGGATGAAGTTGCCGAAATGCCATTGGCTACGCAGGCGCGTTTGCTCCGCGTGCTGGAGAGCGGGGAGTTTATTAAAGTGGGTTCCTCGAAAGTTTTGAAAACGAATGTACGTGTGGTGGCCGCTTCGAACGTAAATATTCCTGATGCGGTTGCGAAGGGAAGGTTTCGCGAAGATTTATATTATCGGTTGAATACCGTTCCTATTGCTGTTCCATCTTTGCGCGAACGCAGGGAAGATATTCCATTGCTCTTCCGAAAATTCGCAGGAGATTTTGCAGGCAAGCATCGGATTCCTCCTGTGAAATTGAATGCGGAAGCAGAAAAATTACTGCAGGAATATTCCTGGCAGGGAAACGTGCGCCAGTTGAAAAATATTACCGAACAGATTTCCATCATTGAGAAAACACGAGACATCAATTCTGAAACACTTCAAAAATATTTACCCGAAACCCAAGTCACAAAACATCCCACACTTTACAAAGGAGGTGACGGAGAATTCAATGAGCGGGAACTTCTCTACAAAGTTTTATTCGACATGCGGAAAGATGTTTCTGATTTAAAAAGAATTGTTTTTGGAATGCTGCAGGGAAGAAATGATTTCCATCCTGAAACAGTAGAAAATCTTTCGGACGAAACAACTATTCTAAATGATAAGCCAGTAATACTTCATCAAAAACCAACTGCGCATATTGACGAGCATGTGGAAGAACACGAAGAAGTGGAAGAGCCACTCTCGCTTGAAGAAAAAGAAATTGAGATGATTAAAAAAGCGCTCAGCAAATACAAAGGCAGACGAAACAAAGCGGCAAAGGAATTGGGAATTTCAGAGCGCACGCTTTACAGGAAAATTACTCGATACGGATTAGAAGAATAATTACTTCGCGCTGAATTTACCCTGAGCAAAGTCGAAGGGCTTACAAAATCCTTTAAGTAGAACGGCTCATAGTACGCAAGGTCTTCAAATTTATTTTCCAAAAAATATTTTTTCGCAATCGGAATCATGAATTCCGCAGAAGGAGTTGCATCATCAATGAAAACAGCATTTGAGTGTTTGATTTGTGATTTGCATTTTGCAGAACCGTCTCCGAAAAAATAGATTTTATTTTTTCCCAATAAACCGGAAAATGAATTCTCGTCAATAATTTCTGCAGAAGTTTTTTTGATTTCATTTAACTCTTTATCGTATACTGCGCAATAAACTTCCATTCGTTTGGCATCTATCATCGGGGCAAATAAACTTTTGACTTTTGACTTTTGACTTTTGACTTGCCCGGCCGCTATTGCTTCCAACGAATTAATTCCAATCAACGGTTTCTCCAGCGCATAACACAATCCCTTCGCAGTTGAAACTCCAATACGTAAACCGGTAAATGAGCCGGGGCCTTTGCTTACTGCAACGGCATCAATATCTTTTAAAGAAATTTTTGCTTGCGAACAAACTTCCTGAATATAAACTGTGAGATTTTCTGCGTGAGAATATTTTTCTTCAGAAGATTCTTTCAGCGCAACTACGTTTCCATTTTGTCCGAGTGCAACGGAGCAAATTTTAGTGGAAGTTTCTAAACAAAGTATAAGGGGAGATTGCTTTGGCATTTCATTCGCAATGACAAATTATTGCTGCTTCCACTTAGAAACAATTTCGCTCTTCTCAGATTTTTTCACAGCCATTCCGTCTTTCAGAGTTTTTGCAACTGCGTTGTACGGTCCATTCACCACTTCATCGCCTTCTTTAATTCCCTCTGTAATTTCAATTGCCAGGTTATCCTGAATCCCGGTTTTCACTTTTTGCAGACGAACCTTTCCGTTTTCAAAAACAAAAACACATTCTTGCGTCTTAAAACTTTTTTGCAATTTATTTTCTTCCAACTTTTTTTGTTTTTCATCAACAACTTTTGCATCAAAGTTTTCTTCTTTCTTTTTTTCACTTGTATTCATAGCCGAATCGCTGCGAGTAGTCACTGCCTGAATTGGAAGCGAAAAAACATTCACAGCGCGCTTGGTATGAATATCAACGGTGGCAGACATTCCAGGACGAAAAGGCGAAACATTTTCCTTCATCAAATCTTTATACGACTCCTGCAGTATTCGGATTTTTACTGTGAAATTTGTAACCTGGTCAGTAGCAACAGTGGTGGTTGAAGTGTTTGCGGAATTTGCAATGTCGGTAACAATACCTTTGAATTTTCTGCCAAGATAAGCATCCACTTCAATATCGGCAGTATCGTGCAGATGCACGCGCACAATGTCATTTTCATTTACATCCACATTCACCTGCATTTCGTTCAGGTTGGCGAGAATCATAATCTCTGTTCCTTCTGCAAACTGATTTCCTGCCACGCGCTCGCCTTTTTTCTTGCTGAGTTTCGAAACCGTTCCGCTCACGGGAGCAAAAATAGATGTCTTGTTCAGATTTTCCTGCGCTTCATTCACTGATGCTTGCGCGCTGCCAATATTAAAGGCAGATGCCTTTACATTTTCTTCCGATGCTTCCACTTGCGCTTTGGCAGTTTCATAGGAAGATTTTGCATTCAGAAAATCTGCCTGTGAAATGGCTCCCTGGTCAAATAATTTTTTATTGCGCTCAAAAGTTGCTTCTGCGTTTGCGAACTGCGCTTTGATTTGTGTAAGTTGCGCTTTTGAATTGGCAAGATTTGCCTGCATGGTGTTCATGCTCGCTTGCGCGCGGTCAAGTGCAGATTGATACGTGTTCGGTTTTATTTTTGCAACAATGTCGCCTTTCTCCACATGGTCGCCTTCTTTTATATTCAACTCAACAATTTCTCCCGATACATCTGAAGAAATTTTCAATTCAACCTCCGGCTGAATTTTCCCATTCGCAGAAACAGTTTCAACAATTGTTCTGCGCTGAACTTTTTCGATGGTAACTTCCGTTGCACCGCTGTTCGAGCAGCTTTTTATTCCCAGAATGGTTGCGATAATTATTATTCCGCTTCCTATTAATATGAGTGGCTTTTTCATTTGCTAAAGAGTTATGGGTTTCCCCTGGTAAAAATCTAAAACTTTCATTTTGAAAACTGCATCGTATTTTGATTGCAGCAAATCCGATTTTGCTTTGATGAGTTTATTTTTTGAATCGTTGTATTCGGTGGAAGTGGCTGCGCCCACTGTAAATCGCTGTTCCATATATTTGAAAGATTCCTCCATGGCGCTGACTGCTTTTTGTGTTGCCGAAAATTTTTTCATAGCAGACATGGCATCGTTATACGATTGTTGAATGGTTTTCCGCAAATTATCTTTTTGTAATTGCAAAGTAAGTTGCGCACTTTGCATAGAAATTTTTGCGCGCTGAACTGCAGTATGCGTTTGCATATTATTAAACAGCGGAACGGAAAGATAAAATCCCACACTCTTGTTCACATTATTTTTATACTGCGTGGAATAAGGAATCGGCTGATAATCGTAAGAAAATTTTGGAGCAAGAACATATTGACCTCCGGTGGTGAAGCCGGTTGTGTCATAGCCATCGGGCACAACAGATTTTATTTCTTTGCTTGCGCCAGAATAACCCGTGCCGTAGGATGCGCTCACGCTTAATTTGGGAAACATTCCTGCACGCGCAACCGCAATGCTTTTTTCAGAACTTCTTAGTTTGAATTCTGCACTTTTGATTTCCGGCATTTTTGAAGATGCGGCCTCATATACTTGGGCGGGTGTTGTGTTTAAAATAACATCTGCTGGCAAAGTGATTTCGGGTTTCGCAATAGAAAAATTTTTTATCGTATCGAGATTCAGCATTTGAACAAGATTGAGCGAAGCAAGAGCCAAACTATTTTCGGCATTCACCACATTCACGCCTTCGCTGGCAAATTGCGCCTGAATGTCGAACAAATTTCCCTTCGGAAGATTTCCCACATCTACTAATTTTTGCGTGCGTTCCACCTGAAGTTTTGTAATGTCTTGCTGATTCTGGGCAACGGAAAGAAGTTCCTGTGCCAGCAGGATTTGCAAGTAGGCAGAGGCAACCTGCAAGGAAATATCATTCTGCATTTTCTGAACATCGTATTGGCTGGCGAGCGTGGTGTATTGATTCTGCTTTATAGTATTCAGATTTGAAAATCCGCTAAACAAAGTCATGCTTGTGCTGAGGGAAAAATTTTGCGAAAGAGTAAATCCGCTGCTGGTAAATTGATTGGTGAACGGATCAATTTTTTTTCCGCTGTTGTAGGAATTGGAAGCATTGCCGTTTAAGCTGGGAAGAAGCTGCGCCCGGCTTTGAAGAAGCGATTCTTCCGAAGATTTTTCATTCAGAATATTTTGTTTTACTTGAATATTGTGCTGCAATGCCCATTCAATACATTGCTGAAGATTCCATGGCTGTGCTTGCTCTTGTGCAAACAAAAATGAAAAATGAAAAATCGGAAAAAGAAAAAGAAGAATCCTCATACCTGTTTTAAGAACAGTAAAGATAGAAAAATAGATTTCTGGTGTCTCCCTATGAAAATCTTCTCTATGAAAGAAGGAAATTACTTTTTATTATCGGCTGATAATTATTTTTTTTGTAATAATTCCGGAATTTGTTTTCAATGACAGAAGATAAATTCCATCGGGATGAGACGAAGCATCAACCGGAATTGAACGTTGAGAAGAAGGAAGGAAGGAAAATATTTTTTCTCCTGCTATAGTATATGCTTCTATGCTCTGAATTTTTTCTGACGATTCAATCCTGAAAAAACCATTCGATACTGTTGGGAAAATATTTATTTCTGAAATTGATTGCGGAGCAGAAATTCCCACAGCATTTGAAAGCACCATCACATCATCAAAAGCAACACTTCCTCCGTTAACTGTTGCGCGCTTATAAATAAACATCAAATGATTTGTGGTGGGCTGAATGGAATACGTGAGCGTTGTTCCTGCAGTTGGAAGAGAATCTTTTTCAACTACCAATGTCCAACTGCTGCTGTCAGGCGATTCATAAATATCAAGCGTGTCCTGCTGCTTGTAAGGAACACCTGCACCTCGGCACCAGAAAGAAACCGAGTCAGCCCCCCAGAAAGAAGGAGTAATGATGGTATCTTTTTGTCCATTCACGCCTCCTAATTTATATGCGTTGGGCGCTGCTCCCGAATAGGATGCGCTTGTATAGTAAGAAGGTCCCCCAGAAGTAGAAGCGGCAGTGTTCCACGAATAATACCATCCCTGCTGAACAGTTGCAGTTGTGCCAACATAGGAATTGAAATCGTTTTGCAAAACGGTTACCTGGGAAAATGCCGAAGTAAAAATTGCAAGAAGCGAAGCGAGAGTAAAAATATTTTTCATGTATAAATTTTATTTGTGAATTTGAATTGTAAAGATAAAAAATTCTATTTGCTGTTGTAAGCATTCATTGTTTTTTCTATTCCCATTAACCCGAAATCTTTTATGGCTTCGGAAGCAAGTTCAATTCTCGGAGAAATAATTTTCAGTTCATCATTTGTCCATTTTCCAAGAACGTAATTTACCTGTGCGCCTTTGGGATATTCATTGCCGATTCCGAAACGAAGCCGCGCATAATCCCGATAGCTATCGGGACCTGAAACTAAAATTTCATTAATGCTTTTTAATCCATTGTGGCCGCCATCGCTTCCTTTCGCGCGAATGCGGATTGCACCAAGCGGAAGCGCCACATCATCGGTTATCACCAATAAATTCTGAAGGGGAATTTTTTCTTTCTGCAGATAATAATTTACCGCTTTGCCGCTCAGGTTCATAAATGTGGTTGGCTTGATGAGAAAAAAAAGTTTGTTTTTAATTTTCCCCTCCGCAATAAAAGCCAACCGGGAATTTTCAAACTGAACTTTTAGTGAATGAGCAAACGAATCTAAAATTTTGAATCCGATATTATGGCGCGTGTTATCGTATTCTTCGCCAGGATTTCCTAAACCGAGTATGAGAAATTTATTTGACATTCTTAAAAAGAAAAAATCACAGCCCGAATATACGAACTGTGATTTCTTCTTTCAGGGAAAAGAAAATTATTTTTTCTTTTCTTCTTTCTTTTCTTCTTTGACTGGAGTTGCGGCTTTCGCATCGGGGGCAGGCGTTGTTCCTGCGGGTGCTGCTGCTCCTGCTGCTGGCGTTGCTGCGGTTGCCGTAGTTGCGGCTGCCACCGGGGTTTCTTCTACAACAACACGAGTTGTTTTCACAGCAACAATAGTAACTGTTGGTTCATGAAGAAAAGTTACGCCATCGTATTTAATGTCTTTGATTCGGATATAGTCGCCAATTTTCAATGATTCAACATTCAATTCAATCGTTGCGGGGATTTTTGAAATTAATCCTTTCACACGAATCTTCGTGAGTTTCTTCAGCATTTGTCCGCCTTCTCTTACGCCTGCCGCGGTTCCGTTGAACTTCACAGGAATATCCATCACCACAGGTTTGTCAGCAATCACTTCGAGAAAATCAACGTGCATGATTCCGTCAGTTACCGGATGGAATTGAATTTCTTTCACAATGGCATCA
The DNA here is from genome assembly GCA_016195025.1 of Bacteroidota bacterium. Lineage (NCBI taxonomy): Bacteria > Pseudomonadati > Bacteroidota > Bacteroidota bacterium. Next base: position 49,525 of record JACQAL010000013.1, read on the forward strand.
ACTTTTTTTCCTGCCACATCCAGTTTTACAAGATGAATATCGGGAGAATAAACGAGCGGCTTGAAATCTTTTTCAATTGCTTCGAAATGGAGAACATCTTTTCCTCCGTAAAGAATGCACGGAACTTTTCCTTCTTTGCGAAGTTCATGTGTTCCTTTTTTGCCGAGAGATTTCCGCTGCGAGCCGGAGAGTGTGAGCATTTTCATTTTATTAAGATTACACTGATTTATTTTTGATTACACCGATAAAAATTATTTTGCTGAAGAAAATCTTTTTGCCGCTTCATCCCAGTTAATCACATTCCACCATGCATTAATGTAATCAGGCCTGCGGTTTTGATAGTTGAGATAATAAGCGTGTTCCCAAACATCCAGCCCGATAACGGGAAATCCTTTCAGGTCGGAAACATCCATCAGCGGGTTATCCTGATTAGGAGTTGAGCCGATTGCCAATTTTCCATTCTGCGAAACGAGCCAAGCCCATCCTGAACCAAAGCGGGTTGTTGCTGCATTATTAAACTGTGTTTTGAAATCGTTGAAAGAACCGAAAGCAGATTTAATTGCATCTGATAAAATTCCTGTTGGTTCACCGCCTCCGTCCTGTTTCATAATTGTCCAGAACATGGAGTGATTGTAATGCCCGCCTCCGTTGTTACGGACTGCCGGAGCATATTTTGAAACGCTCTTGCAAATTTCTTCTATGGAAAGTTTTTCCTCGGGCTTTCCTGCAATTGCATTATTCAGATTAGTGACATATGCATTGTGATGCTTGGTATGGTGAATTTCCATTGTGCGCGCATCAATATGCGGCTCAAGCGCGTTGTATGCGTAAGGTAATTTTGGTAGTTCGAATGCCATTTTCTTTCAGGTTAATTGTTATTGTTTTTATTCGTCTTCTCTATAAAATTATGTCCGATGAATCAAAGCTTTTAACAGTTTTTCAAAAAGGGAGGCAAAGATAAAAAAATATTTTTGCAGATACTTGCCCTTCCAAAATAAATTTATATACATTTGCGCCCATATTCCTTTAAAAACAAACAAACAAAATGAAAAAGTTATTCGCAATCGTAACAGCATGTGCATTCTTAGGACTCATTTCCTGCGGACCCTCTGCTGAAGAACAAAAGAAAATGGAAGAAGCGCTTCAAAAAGCCGCTGACTCTGCTGCTAACGCTCTTTTGCAGCAAGCATCAAGCGCTGCAACTGCTGATTCAACAAAAGCACCTGCAGACACTACTAAGAAGTAATTCCAATTTTTTTTATTGAGTAGTACCTGTTGAGTAATTCTTCGGGTACTTATTTTTATTTGAAATAAAAAACCCGGAACATTTTTTTGCCCGGGTTTTTTCTTTTGCATGCATGGCGGTTAAAAATGCCACATGTCGTGCTCGAATTTGAAAATATCATCTTTGATTCTCTCCGATTCCAGCAATTGATCCATTCCCTGCCCGGGTAAATATGCTGTAACGGTGCGGTTGTATACGTTCGATTCCATTGATATGTAACTGCTGAATAATCTTTTTTGAAAAACTTCATCGAACGTTCTCCATTCGGCATCGTTATAGGGATTGTAGCAATAACTTTGCGCTAATATGTTACGAATGGCGGGATAGTATAACCAGAATAATGGTTTGTAGCCAAACTTTCCGCTTACCGGGTCGCTCGATTCAATAAGAGGAGCAATTCCAATTATGCGTACATCCATTACCGAACGCTGCTTGTCAAAAAACCAATCTTCCTTTATCAGATATTGCAGAACCTTGTCGGGCCGGATGGTATCGGGTTTGTATACTTGATTTCCTAATGAATCCATAAGCGGATTGCCGGCAGAATCCTTCATTGCAAGTTGCTCGGTCATGGTCTTTACTATTTCAGGCACAGTTAAGGTACTGCCAAACTCCATAGTAGAGGGGTCGAAGTCAAAAACTGTATTAATCTTTCCTGTATAAATTCCTTTCTGAAGAATACGGAAAAGAGAAGGGCGTTTTGCCAAATCATCATCGGGATAATACAGCGGATGATTTATTTTTTCGCGCAGGTCAATTGTTCTCCAGATTCTTTTTTGCCACATGATGTCCGCCTCCCGTTCGTATACATAGGGAATTGGTTTTCTGAAAGGCAAATGTTCAGGAGTATACACTCCATCGAGAACTCCTCCACCGGGCGGCTCTAAAATTCCACCCGAGCCGGAGGTTAATGTGGGATTGCCTTGCGTGGGCTGCTGAGCAGATGCAAGAGCAACTGCAGTGCAAAATGCTGCCATCCACAAAAACTTTGATGCGTTCAATAATTTTTTCATAGTTAGTATGATTTATGACAAATCAAGTGACTTTCAAGTTAACACCCGGCACATCCACTACTATTCCATCGGGCTTTTTTACTCTTACTTTTTCAATGTAAATTTTATTTCCTCTTTTTGCTTTCTTAAGAAGAGATAGTTGTTTCTCATTCATAGAAGGACCGGAAGCCGACTCGCTAACTTCCAATCCATTTATGTTCATGGAAACATCAAACGATACCACCTGGAATTTTACATCAAAGTCGAAGTTATCAAGCACGGGCACTACTGCTTTCACAAATTGTAACTCGCCCTGTTTGATAAAATCGGCATTGCGTTTTCCGTAAACTGTTGCAACGGGAGGAGGAATTGGCTTAACGCGGAATTTCACTCCTTGTCCCATTGACCTGTTGGTTCCGCCTTTCACCTGTGCAGACACATTAATGGTTGCTTCTTTGGTAGAAGCGCTGACTTTTACAGTATATTTTCCTTTCGAGCCGCTGATGCTTCCGCCCGACATAGACGGACGCAAATCTTCCGATGGAATTCCCGGAACTGAAATAGTAACGGGGTTGTCAACTCCCGCGTAAAACACAAGCATTTTATCAGGCGAAACCACAATGGCCGGTTTTTGAGATTTATATTCTCCCTTAAATGGGAAAACTCTCGGTGACGCTTTGGGGTCGGCAGGATTTTTCATGCGGATAATACCGGTATACTCCGTTGTGCCTTCTGCACCGGGAGCAATGGTATAGGTTCCTACTCCTTTACTAACTTTTACCGAAGTAGAATCAATGGGACCTTTAATGTTTCCGGTAGTTGAATCATACGTTCCGAGCCAGATTTGCGGATTGGCAGTGGTGCTGAATCCCGCTGCAAAAATTTCTGCTCTGTACTGGTCTCCGATAAGTACAATTTTTGATTCGGCATTTACGCGGGCTGAAAGCGTATCGAACTTGAAGGAGTTAACATCAATGCGGTTGAAGAGTGTATTAATAATATCTGCTTCTCCGTTCTTTACATCGTTCTGCATTTTTGTGAGCAAACACATTACGGCAATGGAAGCGTTGTGATAGAAAATATTATTCTCCCAGGTCACTTCTTTATTTTCGTGATGGTTAAATACATTCGCTATGTCAAGCCCCAGGCGGATGTTGGCTCTGTCTCTGGTATCAATATAGGTCAGCAAATCCTCTTTGTACTTTTTTATTTTTTCTTTCAACTCAAACGCTCTTGTGCCGGGTTCTGCTTCGGCATCGGAGGTGCCCATGAAAAACCGCGTGGGCGTTGCATTGTCTTCTTTATTTTTCATGTTAAGCACATCGCTGATAATTCTTACAATGCTGTCTTTACCGTTTTTTCCTTCCACTTCAATGCTGTCCGCGTTTTCCACTTCTTTAACAAGGGAAACTTTCAGCGTTTCAATATAATCAAACATTTCCTGCGAGCGTTTTTTCACTCCCAATGCTCTGTCATAATAGGGCTTTACCTTTACAGGGTCATTCAGCATTGCGAGTTCAAAATTATTGTAGGTAATTTCGTTCTTCGCGGCAAAGGTTGTGTTGGTTTTTACCAAGCCGTTATTTACAAGCGCAAAGGAGTTAAGAACTTCTTTGGAAATATTCATTGCGAGCAGCGCCAATAGTACAAGGTACATCAGATTAATCATTTTCTGCCGCGGTGTGCCTCCTCCTGACATATAGTTATAATCGTTTTATTCGGTTAATGTTTTGCTTTGATAAAATTATTTTCTGCCAATGCTCATTGCGGTAAGCATGTTTCCGTAAATGGTATTTAAGGCAGCAAGATTATCGGTGAGTGAAGCAATCTGTTGTTTGAAACGGGTGGCATCTTCCACCGTTGAACCCAAACTTGCCATGGCTTTTTCAAAACCCTGGTACGATTTGTTTGCGCTGCTCATGGTTTGCAACTGCAATTCATAAGCAGAGTTGAGGTTTTGAATATTGCCGGAACTTTTCTTGAGATGCTCGTTATAAGAAACCGCATCGCGCTGCGCTGCCTGCATGCTGGCTTCGAGCGAGGAAACAAGTTTCTGAATTCCTTCGTTTGCTTTTGCGGCCGCTTTGATATTCTCCTGCGAATTCTGCAGTTGAAGTTCATAGGCGCTGTTCAGCGAAGTAAGATTTTTTGAAACGCTTTTCAACTGTTCGCTGTAAGTGCCCGCCTGCTGCTGCGTGGAATTGGTAATAACGTCAAGCGCCTGCGCGGTTTTGCTCGATGCTTTTTCCAAATCGCTGATGGAGCCGCTGATGGATGTGGATGCTTTATCATATGCATCGGAAAGAGTTCCGATTTTTTGAGAAGCGGTTTTCATATTGTTGGTAAATTCATTTGAGGCAACGCTGGCATCAGACAAGTTGGAAAGTTTTGCCGTGTTGTCGCTCAAACTTTTCAATCCCGAGCCCAAACTTTCTATCAGTTCAGGACCTATTTTTGCTTCTTCCAGCATGTTGTCTAACTCCTCGGTAACTGAAAGGTTTTCGTCTTTTGCCTTATCCGGGTCTGCGCCCAGTTTTAATTCAGGATAAACCAATGACCAATCCAACTCCATGTGCACCTGCGTGGGGTCAATGGCGAATACGGTAAACACAAACACTTCGGTTCCCATGCCCACGTTAAGCATAAGGTCAGCGCCTTTCCAGTGCTGTATTTTAAATAGAGCGCCTGCAATAACCACTGCGGCACCTAAACTGTAAATGTAGTTCATGATGGTCTTGAACTTTTTCGTCTCTGCAAATTCTGAGAATGTCATAAGAATTGATTTTTTAGATTGGTTGTTTTATAGTTTAATTTATTTAAGTTATAAATTTATTTCACACCGAGTTTTGCTCCTTCTTGTGCAGTGGGATCATCGCCTTTTGCACGTCCGAGATACGTCATAACGCATCGGAAACCTATGTAACATTTAGCGGTATCCTGGTATTCGTATGTTCGGGTGCTGGTTTGAAGATAAAACCCTACATCTTTCCACGAGCCGCCACGAATAACTTTTCGCTGGCGAACGGATTGGTATTTTTCATCTTCGGTTGGTTCATATACATAGTCAGGGTTCAAATCATGGTCCATATCATACGCATCTTCTTCAAATGCATTGCTGGTCCACTCTGCAGCGTTTCCTGCCATGTTGTAAAAGCCCCATTCGTTGGGTGAATAAGAAAAAATATGCACGGTGTGAAATCCTCCATCGTCAATATAACTTCCGCGCATGGGTTTGAAGTTTCCGAGAAAACATCCGCGTGCGTTGCGGATATACGGACCGCCCCACGGATAGGGTGACATATCCAATCCTCCGCGGGCGCCATATTCCCATTCCGATTCGGTGGGGAGGCGGAAATCATTTACAATAGTATGCCCGATCATTCGCAGGTAACTATCCATGTACTGGGTTCTCCACACGCAGAAGGCGCGCGCCTGCTTCCATGAAATTCCAACAACAGGATAATCATCGTAGGCAGGATGCCAGAAATAATTATTCGTCATGGGCTCATTGAATGAATACGTAAAATCATGCACCCATGCGAGCGTGTCGGGATAAACATTAATTACATCTTTCACAATGAAAACGCTCCGGTCTTTTTTGGGCGCTTTGTTGTCAATCATATAATAGCCGAGCGCATCTTTTGACGAAGCAGAATCCATATCGTTAAATGCCGGGTGACCAGTACCATTTATAAAGGAACGATTGGGGTCATTCGGGTCAGTAGATTTATTCGGCTGGAAACGGTTTACTTTCCGCGCGGCTTTTCTCAAATCAATTCTATAATAAAGAAAATTAAACTTGCGGGTGTCAAATTCTTTTTTGGTATAAAACCGTTCTTTCACCGGAAGATACATATCCGCGAGCGCATTTCTTACCTCTTCATCTTTGTCGCCATAATCCAAACGCTCCGACCAGTTCAAACTATATCCTTTGTCTTCATAAGCCGCTTCGCGCTCCGCTCCGTATTCATCTAATTTATTTCTCCATTTTTCTTCGTCTAATGTTCCGAGCAATTCGCGCGCAAGAGAGTCGCGCACCCAGTTAACAAACTGGCGGTACTCGTTGTTTGAAATTTCTGTCTGGTCCATGTAGAACGCCTGAACAGAAACCATCTTTGCTTTTTGCGTGTAGTTGTAGGGAATATCCTGGTCGCTCTGTCCCATGTGATAACTTCCCATCGGGCAATACAATGTTCCGTAAGGGTCGGGTTGAAACCAGGGGTCTCTGCCCTGCACGCCAATCAATTCTCCGTGGTCGCCCGAATCGCAGGCGGCAAGAAACAGCACCGACAATCCAGCGAAAAGAATCTTTTTCATAGTTATATTTTTTTGTTTCATCTTCCCCGTAATTTTAATGCCAACGGAGAAGACGGAACTTTATTTTACTCGATTAAAAAAAAAATTTGTTACCAAACATACAATGCGGAAAATCAGCATGAAATAATTTCATATACTTCTTGGGAAAATTAATTTTTTATCTCAAAAATCTTGGGTTGATATGACTTTGTGTTTTGGATTTGGGAGCAAGTTTCACGCAATAGTTAAGAAGTATTTCATGCGTGTTGCTGTGATATGTTTTTAATCCTGAAATTCCGAAATCATACGCATATCCTATTTTCAGGGTTGACCTTGCATTGGGGCTCCATGCAAATCCCACCAGCGGAACAATGGCATCCTGCAGGCGGTAGGATGCGCCAAGCCATAACATATCATTATATATAAGGCGAAGGTTTGCATCGAAGGTGGTAACTGCGGCATCACTTTTCACATGCACCGAAGGACAAAGTTTTATTTTGCTTGAAAGAATAAAATCATATCCGGCTAACACATAGTAATGGCGCGCTGCCTGGTAATCAAATTTTTTAGCCTGGATGCTTTGCTGCGGAAGATGCGAAGAAGAAATTCCCACAAACAACTGGTCGGTTCTGTAATACGCGCCTAAACCCAAATCGTATGTCATTTTTCCCAAAGCGGCTGCAGGAATTGCATTATCGCTTTGCCCGTTCGTTCCATCGGGAGCAAGCCAGTTGTATTGAACAGAGGTTTGAAGAATTCCCAACTCAAGCCCGATGCCGAGCAATCCGGTTTGCCCGATTGGCTTATGAAAAGAATACGCACCGCGCGCCTGAATGAAATTAAAGTTTCCGAGTTTATCATTTATCACCGTTAATCCGGCTCCGCCATGCAACGCGGCAACGGGAGCATCGGCAGTAAATAAAATGGACTTGGGCGCACCGGGAAATCCCACCCATTGCGTGCGGTAAGCGGCAGTAGCGCAAATAGCGCCATTGGTTCCTGCAAAGCCGGGATTAATCGGAAGTTTGATAAACATGTTCTGGCTGAACTGCGGGTCTTGCTGAGCAAAGGCGAGCATTGCTGCAAAAGATAAACTAAGCGACAGTAAAATTTTTCTCATGGTGTAAAAAGCAATTTTGTTAATTACTAATTTTTGTTAAAAACTTTTTTGTGAGCATGCAACCTTACACACCCAATTTTAATCAGGGGGCTAAGGTAAGTATTTTGAAAATTCTGTGCAAATATATTTTTAACCTCTTTTTTTTATTTGGTTTTTAAAGAATTTTGCAATTTGCGTCTATTAATAATAAGGAAGGATGGAAGAACGGAAGAATGGAAGAATGGAAGAATGGAAAGTTGGGAACAACCCAATCTTCCACTCTTCCCTTCTTCTTCCAATGTGTTTTTATTTCGCCACCGAAAATTTGCTGGTGAGCGTTCCTTTATCTGTTCGAATAGTGTAATAATAATTTCCTGCGGAAAGATTTTTCAGCGGAACTTTTAGTTCGTGCGTGCCCTCGCTCAGATTTTCAGATGAACTGAAAAGCACACGGCCGGTTAAATCAAAAACAACTGCCGACACAGTAGCAGGAGCATCCACCCGGTATTTGATATTTGTAAATTCATTTGCCGGGTTCGGATATGCGCCAAGCAAACTTAATCCGGAAGTGGAATATTCATTCTTCACGCCTGTGGTAAGCGTTAATGTTCCTACCGGAAGAATATATAAATCCAAGTTAACGCCAAAAGCTGCTTTAGTATTCAACCACCCGCCAAAAGTAGGAAAGTCCTCATATGATAATGAATCGGCAGTGCTGCATCCCAGTTTAGTTGATACAACCGCAACTGTATCTCCTGCGGTAGTTGGAAAAACAACTGCTGCCGCAAATGAACCTGTCACAGAAACAGAAGCAGAAAAGGTATATGTGGTATAAGGCGTGAGGGTAACGCTTGCAGTGGTTACAACCGCGCTTGTGCCCAACACAGTAGCCGAAGGCCCTTTAGTGGTTGCATCAATAGAATAAAGTTTTACGGATGTGCTTCCGGTAGTTCCTGTTTTATATCCGTACCACACCAGCACTTCACTCACTGTTCCGGTTGCGTAATATTTTTCAGCGCACATAGTTTCTCCATATACATTATTACCGAAAGCGTATCCGGTATCATTGGGGGCTTTCGAGTCCAGCGTATAATACACCGGAGCCGTATCGCACATTACGGGCGAGCCGAAAGAAGGAGGACGCAATGTATCGGTTGTCATTGCCGAAGGATTTCCGGTTTTGTGAATAAGATTTTTCACAGGCATTGGATTAATTCCGGAATTAATTACCTGCGCCTGCGCAGAAAAGCCAATGAATGCTGCAAGCAGAAAAAGAATGTAATTTTTTTTCATGATGGTTGTGGGTTTTTTAAGTTTATGAATTTTTAATTGAGCGGCAAAAGTAAAATATTATTTCATTGCGCAGAAAAGAAAAAAAGGCGGTAGTGTCTCAGTTTGTATTTCTTCGTGTGATTTTTCTTAGTGAATTAGTAGCAAAGAAGAGAAAAATATAGCCACAAAGGCATGAAGGCACAAAGGTTCACTAAATAAATTCTAAAGTGAGACACTACCGGAAAAACATTTTACTGCTACGTGCGCTGGCGCAGCAAAACCGATTCCAAATTCAATTCGCCCTGGACCAACCTGCTGCAGATTATAATTTCGTAACCAGCCGCTGCAAAATAAAAAACCCTGGCGAGTACCGTCAGGGTTTTTTTAGCGGAGAAAAGAAAAATTATTTCACCACGCTCATCTTGCCCGTCATTTTATAATTTCCGGCAGTGAGCGTATAAAAATACATTCCGGAATTAAAATTTGAAACATCTACTTTGACTTGATGTTTGCCTTGCGCTTTTGTTCCCTGCGCCTGTGAGAAAACTTCTTTTCCGCTAAGGTCAACAATAGATAAGGAAACATTTTCAGATTCGTTCAATTCATATCGAATAGTAGTAACATCAAAAGCAGGATTGGGAGTAGCGGAAACAGAAAGCAGGTTGGAAGATAAATTATTCACTGCCGCACCGCCTCCTATTTTCGCGCCAAACCAGAAAAGAATGCTGTTAATCGTTCCACCGGAAGTTACTCCCATGGTGGAATCAAACTTTTGAACTTTTGCAATATCGCTATAATTATTCTGGCCGGAAACATACCCTCCGCCACCCGATTTATAAATGGTTGGAGTAACTCCGGTTGAAATATTAAGATGAACCGTTAATGTATCGGCACCCGAGGTGAGTGTTACAGCAGGAAAAATAGCATTCGCAATATCTAATCCCCATGTATTCGTTGTGCCATCATTAAAAGAATTCCACGAGTTATCACTCCACTGTTCAAATGTATAATTCTGCGCCTGTGGAAAATCTCCTGTTGTTCCGGGCGCATCTCCGGGAGTGGCATCTTTGGATGTAACCAATCCGGCAGAATCTCCCGATGCATAATTCATAGTGAAGCCCGCCCAAAATATATGGTTAGCCGGAATAGTAACCGCAGAAGAAAAAACTCCCACCGTATTATAGATTGCTTCAATAGGTGAACCTATTTGCTTTAATGCGGCCACAGAAGTATCAACTTGCGCAACCGTAAAAGCAGTTCCGGTGCCCAGCACAGTACCGGGTTTGCCGGCATTATCATCCCAAATGGTGGGCGTAAAGTCAGCAACATTTGAAGAGGAAACAGGTCCTGTTTGTTTTGCAGTTGCTGAAGATTTCTGAACCATCTTGCTTGAAGGATGTGCTGCCTGCTGCGCAAAACCGGTTGCTGCAACAAAACCAACTGCTAAAAGTAATGTGTAAATTTTTTTCATAGAACTAATTTTTAATGAATGTTTATTTTTGAGTTTGCAAATATAAATTTTTTCCTTAGCCATTCACGCTTTTTCTTTCACATAACTCTCCACAGGAGGGCAGGCGCAAATTAAATTTCTGTCTCCGTATGCATTATCTATTTTGCCTACCGATGGCCAGAATTTATTTTCACGCACCCAGTGCAAAGGATAGGCGGCTTTTTCTCTTGAGTAAGAATGTTTCCATTCATCGGCAATTAAAACTTTTGCAGTGTGCGGAGAATTTTTCAAAACATTATCAGTTGCGTCTGCTTTTTTATTTGCGATGTCATCAATTTCTTTTTTTATGGAGATCATCGCTTCACAGAATTTATCCAGTTCTTCTTTTGATTCGCTTTCGGTTGGCTCAATCATTAATGTATCGTGCACAGGAAAAGAAACCGTTGGCGCGTGAAAACCGTAATCCATCAAACGTTTTGCAATATCACCCACTTCAATTCCCGATGCGCGCTTAATAGCAGCGCAATCCAAAATCATTTCGTGCGCAACGCGTCCGTTTTTTCCTACATATAATATAGTATAATGTTCCTTCAGAATTTCTTTCATGTAATTTGCATTCAGAATCGCGTAGCGCGTTGCATCTGTCACTCCTTGTTTGCCGAGCATTTTTATATAGCCGTAAGAAATTAAAAGTATAAGTGAACTTCCATAAGGCGCAGCAGAAACGGCTGTTGATTTGGGATTTGGGATTTGGGATTTGGGATTTAACATAGAATGCGATGGAAGAAACGGTGCGAGATGCGCTGCCACACCAATCGGTCCCATTCCCGGTCCTCCTCCTCCGTGAGGAATTGCAAAAGTTTTATGAAGATTCAAATGACAAACATCTGCTCCTATTGTTGCAGGACTTGTCAAACCAACCTGCGCGTTCATGTTCGCGCCATCCATATAAACTTGTCCTCCGTTATCGTGAACTATTTTTGTGATGTCAGTAATTGCTTCTTCAAAAACTCCGTGCGTGGAAGGATACGTTACCATTAAACAGGAAAGATTCGCTTTGTGTTTTTCCGCCTGCGCGCGCAAATCATTTACATCCACATTTCCGTTCGCATCGCATTTCACAATCACAATTTCCATTCCCGCCATAGCAGCGCTTGCCGGATTTGTTCCGTGTGCCGATGAAGGAATCAACACAACTTTTCTATGTGTGTTGCCTTTGCTTTGATGATATGCTTGTATCGTAAGAAGCCCTGCATACTCTCCCTGCGCACCGCTGTTCGGCTGAAATGACACGGCAGAAAATCCGGTAATCTCGCAGAGAAATTTTTCCAGTTCGCTGATTACAATTTTATATCCTTCGGTTTGTTCCGCAGGCGCGAAGGGATGAATGTTGGCGAATTCCGGCCAGGTGATGGGATAAAGTTCTGCCGCTGCATTTAATTTCATTGTACACGAACCAAGCGAAATCATCGAATGTGTGAGCGACAAATCTTTATTCTCCAATCTTTTTATGTAGCGCATCATTTCTGTTTCGGAATGAAAAGAATTGAAAACAGGATGAGTCATGTAAGATGAAGTGCGATTGAACGGAGAATTTTTAATAACACTTTTATTTGTTTCACCGTTCAAAGAAGGAACGGAAATATTTTTTCCCAGCCCTTCTGCAAAAACCTCTACAACTTCTTTCGCGTCTTTTCCTGTTGTAGTTTCATCAACGCTGATTCCGATTTTATTTTCAGAATAATTAAAGTTGATCTGTTTTCCTTCAGCAAGCGTTTTGATTTTCTGAATCAGAATTTTATCGGCAATAGAAATCGAAACTGTATCAAAGAAAGTTTTATTACTGAGATTCAATCCTAATTTTTCTAATTGTTCCGAAATTCCGCAGGCAAGATGATGAATTTTTTCTGCAATCGCTTTCAATCCTGCCGGGCCGTGATACACTCCGTACATGCTTGCCATGATGGCAAGCAGCGCTTGCGCTGTACAAATATTGGATGTTGCTTTTTCCCTGCGGATGTGCTGCTCGCGCGTTTGCAAAGCCATGCGCAATGCAGGATTTCCGGATGAATCAACCGATACTCCGATAATTCTTCCCGGCAATGAACGTTTGAAATCTTCTTTGGTTGCGAAGAACGCTGCGTGCGGTCCGCCATATCCCATCGGCACTCCGAAGCGCTGGGAATTTCCCAGCACTACATCGGCTCCCCATTCTCCGGGAGGAGTTAAAAGTGTTAAAGCCATCAAATCAGAAGCAACGGCAACAAATCCTCCTGCGAAATGAATTTTATTTACGAACTCTTTGTAATCGGAAACATTTCCGTTTGTATCTGGATATTGAATAAGCACCCCGAAAATTTTCTCCGAAGAAATTTTTGTATGATCTCCGACAATAACTTCAATTCCTAAAGGAAGTGCGCGTGTTTTCACCACATCAATCGTTTGCGGAAAACATTTTTCGGAAACGAAAAAAGTATTTGCACTAGAAGACTTGGGGCGTGAGTTGTGAAATAAAATCATTGCTTCTGCTGCTGCAGTTGCTTCATCGAGAAGTGATGCGTTGGCAATCGGCAATCCGGTTAAATCAATTACCATTGTTTGAAAGTTCAGAAGCGCCTCTAATCTTCCCTGTGAAATCTCGGCTTGATAAGGAGTGTAAGCAGTGTACCATCCCGGGTTTTCCAAAACATTTCGCTGCGTAACGGGAGGAATAATGCAGTTGTAATATCCTTGTCCGATGTATGATTTATAAATTTTATTTCGCGAAGCGGTTGTCTTCAGTTCTTTCAGATATTCAAACTCACTCAATCCTTCCGGAAGGTTCAGCGGTTTTTTCAATCGTATGTTGGAAGGAATTGTTTGAGAAATTAATTCATCAAGAGAATTTGCACCAACTTTTTTCAGCATTGGTTTCAAATCTTTTTCTCTGGGGCCGATGTGGCGGGATGCGAAGGTTGACATATTTTCTATTCTTATTTTTAGGAGAACAAATATAATAACAAATGGAATGTTGGAATAATGGAATAAGATGAAAACACCTGGCATTCCAACATTCCATTATTCCATCTTTCCGCTTTCCTGTATATTTGATTCCCGTGAAAAGAAGCGATGACCTTTTTTCCCTGCTAAAATCCCTCTCGCGAAACGAAAGGCGCTACTTCCATTTGTTTTCCCAACTGCAGAAAGGCGACAAGGCGTACCTCGCGCTGTTCACCGCGATGGATAAAATGAAAGAGTACGATGAAAAAATTTTCCGCGAGAAAAATAAAGATAAGGAGTTCATAAAAAATCTCGCGTGGCGGAAACATCATCTCTATAATTTAATTTTGAAATCACTCGGCTCGTACCACGAAAGCATTGACACGGAAGTTTACTCGCTCCTTCACCGCAACGAAGTGCTCTATGAAAAAGGATTGTACAAGCAATGCCGGAAAGTTCTGACGAAAGCAAAAACAATTGCGGTTAAGTATGAAATGTTCCACATCCTTTCCGAAATTCTGAACTGGGAAGATGTGATTGCAAGCAAATTATTTGAAATAGATACGCAGTTAAATGTGATTCGGGAAAGTAAAGACAATATTAAAATTCTTACCAACCTCACCGACTATAAAAATATTCTGATGGAGATTTACAACCTTCATCACGTGATTGGTGTTTTCAGAAAGCCGGAAGAGAAGAAAAAACTTGAACACATTGTAAAATCAAAACTCTGGAAAAGCGAATCGGAAGCGCTTACGTTCAAAGCTAAAAGGCATTTTTATTACAGTCATTTTCTCTACTGCTTTATGGACGGTGATTTTGAAAAAGGATTTGCCTACACAAAAAAGTGCGTAGATTCTTTTTTCACTCAGCCCGAACAGATTGCTTATAACTCTCATTTTTATATTACAGCCACAAATGCGTTTTTATATTGCTGCACAACGTTAAAGAAGCACGATGAAATGTTTGAAGCGATTGTGAAACTGAACGAGAACAAAAAACATTTCACTAAACGGTCTGAGCGGGCAGCGGCAACGTTGCTTTCCTATCACGAGTTGGGCTATTACATGATGACCGGAAAAATTCAGAAAGGACTGGACGCGGCAAAAAGAATTGAAATGGAAATTCTGGAGTTTGATGACATCATGTCAAACCTTGAAAAGTTTTCCATCTACATGAACCTCGCGTTCTTGTATTTTATGGCTGGCAGATACAAAGACACGATCGGCTGGCTTTATAAAATCATCAGCGCGGGCGGATTGAAAGCGCGCGCGGACTTCGACAGCATGGTGAGGATTTTTTACATCATAGCGCAATATGAAAAAGGAAGCAGCCCGCAGTTTATGAAATCGCTTTTGCGAAGCACTTACCGCTTTCTCATCAAGCGCGAACAGATGTACAAGTACGAAAAAATAATTCTGGATTTCATCCGCAAGAAATTAATCAAGGTAGATACCACCGAAGATTTAACGGGCGTTTTGAAAAACCTGCGCGAACAATTGCTCGTCATACAAAAAGATCCGTTTGAAGGACGCCCGCTGGAATATTTTGATTTGATTTCATGGATAACGAGTAAAATTGAAAACAGGCCGTTTGCGGAAGTGTTAAAAGAAAAATCAACTTGAAAAATATTTTTTCTAAAGTGTAAAGCATTTTGCTTTGTTTCAGTTTTCGTATCTTTGTTATATAAATAAAAAAATCCATGAACATTCAGGCAGAAAAACTGGCGCTGGTAAAATCTCTTCTTGAAATAAAAAGCGAAGCATTGCTCCGACAGATGAAGGCAATCCTGCAAGGTTCTAAAACCGATTTATGGGATGAATTGAGCGAAGAGCAGAAAGCATCGGTAAAAAGAGCAAGACGACAATTAGCGCAGGGCGAAGGCAAACCGCATAAGGAAGTAATGAAGAAATATGCCAAATGGCTTACAAAATAATCTGGTCGCCCGAAGCCATTCACACATTCGACAGTGTTATTGAATATCTTGAAGCGCATTGGACACACCGCGAAATCATAAAATTGATTCAGCGTGCCAATGACATAGAACATTTGCTGGAGAAAAATCCATATCTGTTTCGCGGTTCTGATAAAGAAAATATTCACGAAGCACTTGTGACCAAACATAATTTACTGCTCTACCAGATTAATGACGAAGAAAAACTGGTGGAACTATTGAGTTTCTGGGATACAAGGCAAAATCCAAAGAAAAAGTCTTCAGGAGATTAAATTATTTCTTTGTGAGCCAAAACACCCGCAACCTTTTAATCCTTCACTTCATTGTTTTCGTTTGGGGATGGACAGCAGTGCTCGGAAAAATAATTACGCTTCCCGCTTTGCAGTTGATCTGGATTCGCGTGATGATTGCCTTCGCGGGAATTTTAATTTATGTTTTGCTCAAAGGCATTCCGTTATTTTCTCTTTCAGGAAAAACTTTTTTACAATTACTTGCAATTGGTTTATTGGTGGGCTTGCACTGGATTTGTTTTTACGGAGCGGTGAAGGCAAGCAACGTTTCGGTAACCCTCGCCTGCTTTTCCACCGGAACTTTATTTACTTCTCTTTTCGAACCAATTTTCTTCAAGCGAAAAGTTTTATGGTACGAAATTTTTTTTGGTCTCGTTGTAATTGGCGCGCTGCTTTTGATTTTCAATGTGGAGACAAAATATTTCTGGGGAATTCTTCTCGGCATCGGGGCAGCGCTCACTTCCTCCATGATGGCGGTGGTAAATTCCATCATGAGCCGCAGGGAAATTTCCCCCGGATTAATTTCTGTTTATGAAATGGTGGGCTGCTGGGCGTGCATTTCCATTTTTATTTTTTCACTTGACCCGCAAACGGCAACTGTTTTTGGAATCAGCGCACACGACTGGCTTTACATTTTAATTTTTGCCGTGGGCTGCACGGTCATTCCATTCATCATCGGAGTTTACATTCTGAAAAAAGTTTCGCCTTACACCATGTCGCTCACGCTGAATCTCGAAACCATTTACGGAATCCTTTTCGCATTTTTTATTTTTGGAAGCACCGAGCACATGTCACTTTCCTTTTATATCGGCACAGCAATTATTCTTGCGGTGGTGTTTGCAGATTCGTATATAAAAAGGTTTGTAAAATAAAAAAGGGCTGTGAATTTCTTCGACAGCCCTTTGCACGGGGACTTGGTTAACCGAAACTTATTTTATCAAAACCATTTTTCTTGATACAACATTTCCTTCCGATTTTATTTCAAGAAAATAAACTCCCGAAGTAAAATTTTCTGCGTTCCATTCTAACTGGTGATTTCCTGATTCCTTATTTCCATTTTCCAATTCAGCCACCTTAATTCCCACGTGATTGAAAACAGAAAGGGTTACTTCTGATTTTTCTTTCAGTGAATAGAAAATCGTAGTGGAAGTTGTAAATGGATTCGGATAATTTTTTATTCCGGATACATTTCCGTTCTGTTCGTTAATTCCTGTTCCTGTGCGAAGAACAAAAACGCTGTCGCAATTGGTGCAGGTATTTCCGTTTACATCCGTCACAGTGAGGCATACATAATAGGTTCCCGTTGCAGAATACTGATGCGCTACCTGAACACATCCCGTTCCGAAATTTCCATCGCCAAAATCCCATGAGCACGAAACATTGTTGCTTCCGTTCGAATAAAAATAAACCCACCCACTTCCTGATGAATCAGGATACGCAGTGTAAGTTGAATCGCAGGGAGGAATTGGCGGAGGAGGAGCATTCACAATCGTTACCGTATCGCAATAAGTGTCGGAACAATTCTGAAGCGAATCCGAAACCCAGAGGCAAACCACATACATGCCGGAATATTGATACGTGTGCGAAGGATTTGTTGCATAACTATAATTTCCATCGCCAAAATTCCAGGAGTACCACGGCATGGTTCCTCCTGTGGAAGTATTTGTGAAAGAAATGGTCGGGTCGCTGGCATTATTATAAGTAAACGATGCCTGCAGATTGCACGGATAATAATTCACCGTGTTGCAGTACGAGCAAGTATCCGTTTGCGAAATAACCGTGAGGCAAACAGTGTAGGTGCCCGCATTGGCATACATGTGCGAAGGATTTTGAAGTGTGGAAGTATTTCCGTCTCCGAAATTCCAGTTCCATGAAATAAACGGTCCGCCAGTGGATTGGTCAGAAAAATAAAAAGTGTTTCCCTGAAATCCATAGGAGAAATTTGCACTGCATGGAGCGGGAGGCGCGTTGGTAATCACCACCGAATCGCAAAAGGTGCTTTGACATGGATTCAAACTGTCCCACATCGTGAGGCAAACCATATATGTTCCGTTATACATATAGGTATGAACGGGATTTGCCTGCCAGTCATAGTTGCCGTCTCCAAAATTCCAGGAGTACGATGGCATGCTGGCGCCTGTGGAAGTATTGGTGAACGTTACCACATTGTTGTTTACCGAAAATGTGAATCCTGCCTGACAAGTGCTTTGCGCTTTTGTTTGCATAAACAAAGCGGATGAAAAAATAATCGCCAGCATTGAAGCGAAAATTTTTCTGCTGAAGTAAAATTGTGTTTTCATTGGTTTGATTTTTTAATTAGTGTTATTGTTTGTGTTTGCCTTCGTGGCTTTATGGTACAAAGGTGGGAATAAGAAAGGAAGGACGCATAGCCAAGATTACCAAAATCTTGCCCGTTCAGGTATTGAGGAATAAGGAAATAAGGTATGGGGTATAAGGAACATCCTTAGATTTTCTTCCCCGTTCACCCCTATACCTTATACCCTGTTTCCCTATACCTTTTTTATTTTCCCCTTTAGCCAAGCGGAATAGTTGATTACTTCTGTGTCGTCCAAGACAATTTTGTGGGAAGAAAACTTTTGAATGCGGGATAATAATTTCTTGTCGCGGGTAAGTTCAGGCACAGCAATCATCCGGTTCAGGATGGATAAAAATTCTTTTTCGCGCTCCTGTTCGGGTTTTGAAAGCATTTCTTTAAAATGTTTTTTCACCTGCCTGATTTTTGTTTCGAGGAAATCAAAATCCAGAAGTTCGTAGCGGATGATGAGTTCGGCAACAGCAATCTTGAAACGAAGTGCAATATCCGCGTTCTTGAATTCAGGATGAACATAGAGTTTGTTTAAACTTCGGATGGAATTATGAAATTCTCCTTTCTCAAACCAAAGAATCGCAAGATTCAGATAAATGAATAATTCGTAAAATGGCTGACTCTTTAATGTCCGCTTTGAAATTAGTTCACCAAGAATGGAAATGGCTTTGTCTTTATTCAGCACCGAATAATTTATGGCGAGAGAATTATAATAGAAGAAAAGAAATTTGTCATAAAGCAATTTACCGTGCTCGAGCATCGCATCACGCATTTCTTCCGCGTGCTTGAGCGACTGCTCATACTTTTTGTTCTTGAAGGATGCATTCACAAGATAATGAAGCATCTGGATTTTCGTGTCGTGATTTTCTTTCTGGAAAAGTTTGTCCTTCAGAAATTCTTTATAGGTGTTCAATAAATATTTTTCAAGCGCTTCGTATTCGTGGCGCTGGAGAAGAATCTGCGTAACTGCAGAATAAATCCGGAACCTGAGTTTCGGGCTTTGCTTTATATTTTTGTTCTTCGAAAAAGTATTCGCGGTTTTTTCAAGAAGTTTTAGAATGGGGTTTTCTTTTTCCAAAAAGTTTTGCGATGTTTTCAGGCGGTAATAAACCGCTGCCAAAATATTGTCCACTTCCAGAATACTTGCCGAAAGTTTTCTCGCTTCATCGCGCTTGCGGATGTATTCTTCAGGATTGATGTCTAAAATCTCATGGGATAGTTTCACATACTCGTCATAAATAATATCCAGCAGTTCATAATTCTCAATCCGTTTTGCTTCTTTCTCCGCCTTGTTCAGAAAATGTTTTGAGATTCCAAACTGGCTTCGCGTAAAATAGAGGCGGACAAGAAAAAGCAAATGGTAGATATAAAGTATTTCGTCCTTGTAACAATACTGCACCGTGAGCGAACGCGCCACATCGTGAATTAATCTATTCTTTAAAGAGTAAAACGCATTCTTATTTTTCCCGCCATACAACTTTTTGAAGATGGCTTCGTCATCATACTGTTCTTCCGAATCACGGATATAATCCAGTAACACCAAATCTTTTCGCCCATCGCCCATATCGTGCCGTGCGCTGAACAACTTATAAAAGCGCAGGTCTTCTTTATTGAGGTTAAGTATGATTTGATTCAGAATATCCATGATCGCCTGACAAATGTAGTTATTTTGAACGGGCAAGAAAATTTGTATTTAGTCTATGCCTTATGGTTTCTTTGTGGTATCTTTGTTTTGTAAATCACAAGGAGATGAAATCATTCATAAAATTTTTCATCTGCGGAATTTTTTTCTTTTCTCTTTCTTCTTCCTTTGCACAGCAAGGAACTATGAGCACTCAAGCGCTTGTTTTCCCCGACTCTTCTTATTTGGGTTACTCGGATTCTACAATTTCAGTTATTGTGAAAAATCTTGATACCTCTGTGTATTCCGGCTCTATCAGCATTTGGATTGGAACAGCTTACAATGGTTTTTCTCCTGTTCAATTTTGTTTTATCCAACAGGTAACCTTACTGCCCAACGATACTGTTTCAACAGCATGCAACATTATTTTTGACACTACTAATTTTACAGGAGGGAATAATATAGTTGTAGTATGGTCGTCAGGCAATGCGAAAACAGCTGCCGATTCTATTTGGACTTCTGTATATTTAGATTCTTCTGGCGCAGGAGTTCATGAAATCTTAAACTCGTTTTCGTTCTCGCTTCACCCTTCCATTACGAGCAATTATATTCACATAGAAGTATACAAACAGGAAATCACATTGGAGAAAATCCGCATCCTCGATATTATGGGAAAGGAAATAAATTCCATTGCTCTCTCTCAAAGAGAAAAGAAAAACCTTGTGGATGTTTCCAATCTTCAGAGCGGAATTTATTTTCTCGAAGTTTCCGCTGGAAGTTTCCGCAGTACAAGAAAGTTTGTTAAGATAGATTAACGATTGTTTCTCCTCTCTTAATTTCTTTTTCAGTAAATTCGCTCTGAAAATTTTACAACGTGCCTGTCATTTCAAAAATATCTTCTTCGCAATACTGCAATTCTCTTTTTGAATATTCCCGCTTCAAAACGCGCGAAGTGAAAGTTGGGGATTTAGGAATTGGCGGAAACAATCCCATCCGCATTCAGTCCA
Organism: Bacteroidota bacterium; assembly: GCA_016195025.1. NCBI lineage: Bacteria > Pseudomonadati > Bacteroidota > Bacteroidota bacterium. The sequence continues at coordinate 70,096 of JACQAL010000013.1, forward strand.
TGACCACGACCGATACGATGAATACAATTAAAACCGTTGAGCAATCCATCCGCATGATTGAAGCAGGATGTGAACTCGTGAGAATCACCGCGCCAAGTCTGAACGAAGCAAAGAATTTGGAGAACATAAAAAGTGAATTGCGCAAGCGCGGATATAACACTCCGATTTGCGCTGATATACATTTTACTCCCAATGCAGCGGAAACCGCAGCAAGAATTGTAGAAAAAGTTAGAGTGAATCCCGGAAACTATGCCGACCGAAAAAAATTTGAACATATTGAATACACTGATAAAAGTTACGATGAAGAACTGGAAAGAATCCGCGAGCGACTTACTCCTCTTGTAAAAATCTGCAAAGAGAACGGAACAACTATGAGAATCGGAACCAATCACGGTTCGCTCAGCGATAGGATTCTCAGCCGCTACGGTGATACTCCGCTTGGAATGGTGGAAAGCGCTTTCGAATTCCTGCGCATCTGCGAAGAAAATAATTTTCATGAAATTATTCTTTCAATGAAAGCCAGCAACACGCAGGTGATGGTGCAAGCATATCGTTTGCTTGTGCATAAAATGATGGAGACAGACAGAAATTATCCTTTGCATTTAGGAGTGACAGAAGCCGGAGATGGAGAAGACGGAAGAATAAAATCTGCCGTAGGAATCGGAACGCTTTTGGAAGATGGACTCGGTGATACCATTCGCGTTTCGCTTACAGAAGAATCCGAATTTGAAATTCCTGTTGCGAAAAATTTAGCAGAGCGATATTCAAATAGAAAAAATCATAAACAAATTCCAACTGGCTCAAATCTCAAATATAATCCATTTGAATATTCAAGAAGAGACACTAAACAAGTCGGTAATATTGGTGGACATAATGTTCCGAGAGTGATTGCTGATTTTTCAGACAAGCAAAAGATTACTCCCGCGAAATTATTTTCTATAGGGTATAATTATTCTGTCCCGCTGGATAAATGGAATTTGACTGACCAGGCGTGCGATTATATTTATCTGGGAGATAATGAAATTGATTTTGAAATTCCGGGAACGCTGGGGTTAATTTATAATTCTCAAACTTTTGCGAAACTGAAAAATAAAACCCGCGCTTATCCTCTTTTCTGCGGGACTGAATATTTAAAAGCAAAAGATTCCTCGGCTCCGCTCGGAATGACAAGCCCAGAATTAAATTTTGTGGTGGTTGATATTGATGCATTAATTCACAATTCACAATTCACAATTCACAAGTTAGACCCAACTGTAGTTTTCGTGTTTGATACTATGAATGAACACGGAATGGCTGAACAGCGCAGAATGTTTTTTGAATTAACGGATTCTAAAATTCCTGTCATCATAAAAAGAAATTTTTTGAATCTTTCCGAAGAAAAATTTCAGTTGTATTCTTCCACAGATTTCGGAGGATTGTTTTTGGATGGCTTCGGAGATGGAATCTGGATCAAACAAAAAAATTGTGTGTCTCCTCAAATTATTAACTCAACTGCATTTGGAATTCTTCAGGCGACCCGCACACGGATTTCAAAGACGGAATATATTTCCTGTCCATCCTGCGGAAGAACATTGTTTGATTTACAGGAGACCACAGGAAAAATCCGAGCGCGAACTTCTCATCTCAAAGGAGTGAAAATAGGAATCATGGGTTGCATTGTAAATGGTCCCGGTGAAATGGCGGATGCGGATTACGGCTATGTGGGAACGGGCGTTGGAAAAATCACACTCTATAAAGGAAAAGAAGTGGTGAAAAGAAATATCTCTGCTGAGACGGCAGTGGATGAGCTCATCACGCTCATTAAAGAAGGCGGTGACTGGGTAGAAAAAGAAAATTAATTTGTTATAATAATTTTCTGTCCATGGATTTTATTTCCATAGGTGATTTTCAGAAAATAAATCCCATCTTGCAAATTCACATTTTCAACAAAAATTATTTTCTGATTCAAGGCATTTTTTTCTTCGGAATAAACTTTCTCCCCGAGCGTGTTAAACATTTCCATTTTTATTTTCCCTGAAACATTATTTTGCAATTCAATGAAAAAATTCCCATTGGAAGGATTCGGGTAAACAAAGGAATTTTCTTCCGGATAATTTTCTGCAAATCCGGTTACAGAACAATTTGAATTTTGAAAATTGATATAATCCGTCAGCACGCTGTATTTTTGCGAAGTAGTTTGATAAATATTCGTCAAAGCGCCCATCACGCCTGAACCCGCAAGGACAAAATGATTGAACAGCGTTGCTTTGGATAAAGTGCGCACTGAATCGAGCCACTCGTTATACAAATTATAAATTCTCACATCGCTTTGCATAGCGGTTATTGCTGTTCTAATAGCAGTGCATGTTACTGTTGAGGCGGCAATATTCGGACCGCCTTCGTAAAAAACCAATGAGGTGTTTCGGTTTTGCGCGATGGTATCAAATTTCCATTGCCATGCCATGCTCTCGTTCATGCGCGTTCTTCCGAGATTAATTAATGTGTCAATTAAAATTGTTGTTGGCTCGGTTGATAAAGTGGTGCAGTTAGCGTTCCATCTGGTATAGTCGGCCGCCTTAGGCGATATGTAAGGTGCGACAGAAATTGCATCAGCGCCACTGCCGTTGTTAAGAAGATAGTTCATCATGGTTGTCATTTGCGAAACGCCCTGATTCAGGTCGTTGCCCGAGCACAAACGCACCACGCGCGCAGCCATTGCAGAGCCGAATACATTTTTCCAGAGGTCAAAAGTTTTTTTGAAATGAAATGCTGTTTTCTGAGAATGATTTGTAAGGGTAGAAGAAGAATTATTCGGGTCGTCAATCCAATTATAATTTGTCGGTGACAACAATTGATTCCAGCATTCATTTGAATACTCCAGATAAATTTTCAGATTGGGATTTAAGTTGTCGCGGAATAAAGTTGCCAGTTGAATAATATAATTTGTATCCGCCTGCGTGGGAATGCTGAGCCAGCAATCTTTTTGTTGTTGATTGCAAAGCGCGATGGCATATTCCCATGCAATACCGATGGTATTTAAACTTCCGCCTGATGCGCCCTGCGTGTAATACGAAGGCAATCTCCTGTTCTGCCATTGCACTTCGGTATTGGTGTTCATGTTATTCCATTCCATAAACCGCAGCGCGGTGAACGGAGTTATTTTATTTATGAACGCCAGATTAAAAGTATCTGATACGGAATCATTCGGCATCATTACTTTTATATCCCGCACAGGATTGCTTACATCTGAAAAAACAATTTTCATGATGATGCCGTTGTTGGTTGGGGTGCTGACGGTAACATACTGCGAACCGTTACCGGAAGTAACATCCGCGCCCGAAGCATCTCCGCCAAACCGCAGCGTTCCGTTTCCGCTGAACCATACATAATAATTTCCCGAAGGATAATTTCCGCTGACGCCCTGCAGCATTTGCGCGCAAACCGAAATTCCAGACATGGGCGCCTGCAGCGGATAACCGTCAGCATCAAAAGAAAATAAAGACAACTGATTGGTATTTGTAGTTGTGGCGGCACCTGTGGATGATTGCGTGTAAAATGTATCACATCCCTTAATAATATTCGCAAACGGCTGCTGGTAATCAAAATTAAACTGGGCAGTGCGGATGCTGAACAAATTCATGCCGAGTTTCATGCGGCAGGTATCGGATGTTTGCGCATTTATTTTTCCCAGAAAGAAAAATAAAATAAAAACTGCCGGGAGTTGTTTCGCTTTCATCGGATTATTTTTGAATGATTATTTTTTCATCGAACGAATTTTTTCCTGCCATTACTTTCAGAAAATAAATTCCGCTGGGCTGAGAAGATAAATCAATTAAGGATTTAGGATTTAGGATTAAAGATTTGTAAATACATTCTCCCAGCACATTGTAAATCTCAAGATTTGAGATTTGAGATTTGAGACCTGCCTGCGCAGGCAGGTTTGAGATTTGGAATTTTCCTGATGTGGGATTCGGATAAACAGAAATACCATTCTCCAAAGAAATTTCATTCACAGCAGTTAGCGGACAAAAAGAAGGCGAAGAATTAAAAAACCAAGAACACGACAGCGAATCATTCTGATAAAAAGTGAGGAGCCAGTTTGCTACTTTGGCTGCACCTGTAGGAATAGATGGATGCGTTCCGTCATTCTGTAAATCCGTTGGGCAGGTAATAAATATATTTGAATTGGTTGCTTCGGGCGTGCTTCCATCCGACCACATATAAATTCCCCATGATAAAAACGGAGAACGAATATTACTTCCTGAATATGCGAGCGCGGTATCTCCGTTAATCTGCTCTTCAATAATTTCTTTTACCGCCCAACCGGTGTAATACGCAAATGGTTCAGGATTGAGAGTGGAAGAAGCGTAGCGTGCAGAAATGCGGCTTGCCATGTAACAAAGTTTTGCATTCGGAAATCTTGTTTTTATTTCGTGCATAATCCGTTTGAACTGCACGATGAGAGAATCATAATAGATTTGAACAGTCATCGTTCCTGCAGGGTCTGCTTCCTTAAACCAAATCACTTCCACTTGGTTTGCAGTTACTCCTGCACTGCTGAGCCGCGTTGCCACCGTGCTCCAGTAAGTGGAATATTGCGAAAGCCATGGCGATGAAATTCTATCTGCCGACATTCCGCCTTGCGCTCCATCCACCAAAGTGAGTTTCGGGTTTTTGTTTGCGTAGGCATTCGCCAGCGGAATAAATTGCTGCGCTTCATAAGTAGTATTTGACATTCCGATGCTCATCCATACAATTTTTCCGTTGGTCATATCCACATTGCCCGATGAATTAAGCGGAAGAACTTGCTGCGCGATTTGCGTTCCCGCACCCTTGTGCGTAGCGGGAAGATAGTTCGAACCGTTCGGATAAAGTCCGCCTGTCCAAGTGACGCTCCATGCATTTGTGAATGTTCCACTTCCTAAATCATTGATAGGAGTGAAACCCGTTGAAGCGGCTGTGCAGTTTGCCTGCCCGAAAGATTTTGCCGCCAATAGAAATAAAATGACGAAGGAGAATAATTGTGTTTTCATTGTGGTTGATTTTTAATGTTTATTTTATAATGACTACTTTTTCTGAATACAAATTTTTTTCTTCTGATATAATGAGGTTATAAATTCCTTCAGGTAAATTCAAATCAAGAGTAAAAATCTTTTCGGAGGAGTTTTCTTTTATTGCGCAATAAATTTTTTTTCCGAGCGCGGAGTAAACTTCAATTTTAATTTTTTCGGGAACAGTTTTCAACTCAACTGAAATTTTTCCAACAGATGGATTTGGATAAACTTTTATTTCTTTTTTATTCGGCAGTTCATTTGTTCCGGTAGTTGAACAGTATCCGGTAAAACAAGGATTGCCGCTCGCAGTAAACCAAGGATAACAGGTTGAATCGGTTTTAAACATGCACAGCAGCAAGTTGCCTACTTTGCGTGCACCGCTTAAAGACGGATGTGTTCCGTCCAATGCAAATTCATTTGGACAAGTCCAATTAATGGATGGATAATTTACCTGGGGAATAATTCCATCGCTCCACAAATACGGGCTCCACGCAATCCATGGAGCAACTCTTCCGCTTCCTGAATAAGGAAGCAATCCGTTGATTTGGTCTTCAATAACTTTTTTGCATGTCCATCCTTGTATGTAAGCAAAGGGCTCAGGATTCAGAACCGAAGTAACATCGGCATACCGCGCAGATATTCTGCTGGAGATATAACACACTTTCACATTGGGATAGCGGGTAACAATTTCAAGCAAGGCGCGCTTGAATTGCACAACCAATGAATCATAAAATTCTTCCCTGCATTGATTGGAATTTGCGCTTGTACAATTTGAAGTATATAATATATTACTGGGCGGAGCAGGATTCGTTTCCTTAAACCAAACCGCCTGTACTTGTTTGGGTCTGCTGCCGCTCGCAGTAACGAGAGCGCCATAAACTCCAACCGGGTTGCTGCTGCTTCCCCAATAATTATTGTATGGCGTTCCTCCCTGATACCACGGTGAAGTAATCAGCATGGCGGGAAATCCTCCCTGGGCTCCGTTGACACAAACGACTTTTGAATTTTTGCAGGGGTCTATGTTGGCAAGCGAATCAAACTCGCATGCTTCAATATTTGTATTTGATAATCCGATGGAGAGTAAAACAATTTTTCCAGTCGGGCTTGGATTGCCTGCCGTATCGAGCGGCTGAAGTTGTGAAGCAAGTGTAATGCCTGCCGCTTTATGCGATGCCGGAATAAAGTTGGAGCCATTCGGATATAATCCTCCCTGCATGGAATTTCCGTTCCAGTTGTTTACCCAGGTTCCTGTTCCTAAATCGTGAATGGGAGTAAACCCTGTTTGCGCTGCCGTGCAGTTAGGCGTTCCGGTTGCTGAGGAAGGGTTGCAGCCGCCTTGCGACCAACCGTTCAGCGATACCTGAATAAAAAATAAAAGAGTAAAGATGTTTTTCATTGTGACGGTTTTTATTTTTGTGATGTGTGTTTAAAAAATTTATTTACAAATGACGATTTTCGATTGCTTTGTTTTCCCTTCAGAACTTACTTTTATAAAATAAATTCCATTCTGTTGCGAAGACAAATCAATTATTGAATTAACGGGTGAATGAGTTGATGAATAAATTTTTTCACCAAGCACATTGTAAATTTCCAACCTTTCAACTTTCAAACTTTGTAACCCTGCAATCGTAAACTTTCCGCATGATGGATTAGGAAAAACAGTGATTGAATTATTTTTTGTCATTTCGGAAACGCCCGTTGAAGCAGAGCAATTAAATATATTGTTCATCAGCGCGCGGTATTTTACAGACGGATTTACGCTTGTATCCTGAAATACGCTTTCGAGCGCTCCCCATGGTGGAGCACCGTTCAGAAATTCTCCCCTGTCGCTGAACAAAACAAAGTGCATGAACAAATCAAGCGTAGTTGAGTCGCGCAGGAATTTGAATTCATTCATATAACAGTTGTACATAGCCGTATCTAACTGCGCATTGTAAATGGCAGGATTGTAAGGATGAGTTGAATAATTTTGCGGATCTAAATCTTGACCTCCTTCATAAAATATGTAACGCAATCCATACTGTGTTGCAGTTTGATTATTAGCAAGAGTTCCCATATGCATTGACGGAATATTTTTTCGTGCAAGATTGATTGCCTGAAGAGGCGTAGTAGACGCGCCCCATGCATTCAGTGTATCATAGTCATGATGATTGTAGGTAGGATTCTGCCTGAAGGTTAAAAAATAATCTGCTGGAGCAAGTGCATCAGCCCCGCTTCCATTATTAATAAGGTAAGCCATTTCCTGCTGACCGTACCATGGAGTCGTGAGTTGAGAACCAACTACTCTCACAATCCGCGAGGAGAATTGGCTTCCGAAAACCATTTGCCATATATCAAAATTCTTTTTATAGAAGTAAGCAATTCGCTGAGCCGAATTCAAACTCTGCGGAGCATTCGCCTGCACCCAGGGATACGCAACTGTGTTGGTAGAATTCCAGAGTTCATTGGAATACTCCAGGTATATTTTCAGATTAGGATTTAAACTGTCTCTCATCATCTGCGCAAGGTTCATCACATAATCTGAATCAGCTGCATGCGGAACACAAAGCCATAAATCTTTATTCGCCATGTTACAGAGTTTTACTATGTACTCATAAGCACATCCTCTTTTATTGGTTTCGGAAAAATAAGACGATTGCCTGTAAAAAGTTGTCTTTCTCCTGTCACTCCATTTTACTTCGGTGGATTGCCAGAGCAATTGCCACCACATGGGGCGAATGACTTTGAAAGGAGCGAGATAGTTCAAAAATTTCTGATTGAACGGCTGAGATTGGTAGGTGAACTCCGTGCCCGGCATCAGCACGCGCACATTGCGCACATGGTCGCTTGCGCTGGAAGAAATAATGGTCATAAATATTCCTTGTGTTGAGGGAACGACTGTTAAAAGAATTCTTCCCGGATTTGTTACGGTAGCAGCGGTTACATCGCCTGTAAAAGAAAAAGTTCCGGTGCCATCATATAAAAGAACATAAGTTCCACTTGGATAAAGAACAGAAGGTTTCTGCCCATATATCATCCTTGTTTGTATCGTTTGTGGCTGACCGTTCACCGTGTAAGGAATCTGGAGCGGGTAGCCGTCAGCATCCTGCGGGATAGAATCCATCACATTTGCCGTTGGCAGCGTTGCCCAGCGCAAACATGTTTTCATCAAGTCCACAAATGGAACTTCACGGCTCCATGCGTTAAGTTGACCAAGACAAGTTCCAACTGTGATTTGGCAAGAGTCGGGAGGCGCTTGCGCAAAGCAATTTATATTTGTAAAATAAAATACTGTTATGGCTGCCGCAAGTAAATTTTTTTTCATTGTTATTGAGATTAAATGTTAGTTCTTATTGTTCGACCATTTGGTCTGCCTTTACGCAAAAAAATTTATACGGTTACAAGTTCTTCTTTTTTGATGGAATCAATTACCATTTGAGTGATAACTGATTTTCTTTTTTCCAATAATTGAAAATATTCTTCCTGCGAAATTTTGAAGCGTTGCAACTGAATAGGCATGGCAATGAAAGGAAAAACACAAAGTGAAATCATATTCAAAAACAAAATCCTGACATCCATTTTTTTTATGTTGCCCTTTTTGTATTCCCCGTCTATTTGCAGACGAAATTTCGTCATATCGAAACCCGCAGCGCTCACTGTCATTTTCAGAACTTTGTCAGTATTCATTGCCATCTCGGAAATGATGAATCCGGTAGAGTGATGCTGTTCAAATAAAATATCCGTATAGGTATTCATAAATACAGCAATCTTCTGGAAAAGCGGGAGGTCGGAAACCAAAATAGAATTTACTTTCGGAAAGATATTTTTCATTGTCAGTTCAAACACTTTATTAAAAAGTTTGTCCTTATCCACAAAATAATAATGAAGCATGGATTTACTCACTTGCGCTTCATCGGCAATTTCCTGCATTCGCGCTCCGTGAATTCCTTTTTTGTGAAATACATTTACTGCAGCATCAAGAATTTTTTTTTCGGTTTCGGAATCAAGTTTTTTCTTTCTCATATAGTATTCGACCAAATGGTCTACAAATATAAAAACATTATTTTAACACCAGCAATCTTTTAGAAGATTTTTTTGAGTGTAGTTTTTTGAGCGATTTTTCGTTTTTAATGTCTTCTCCATATTTCCTACATTTGCATAGAAAAAAATTTCATTCACTAATTTGTAATTCAAAATGCCCATCTATCATAAACTCGGAAAAATTCCTCAGAAGCGCCACACGCAATTTGTAAATCCAAAGGGAAATAAAAATCATCCATTTTATTACGAGCAGCTTTTCGGCACGGAAGGGTTTTCCGGAATGTCTTCCTTATTATATCACGTTCACCGGCCAACAATGGTGAAGGAAATTGTAAAATCCTATAGCGTGGAGCCGAAGATTGCGGTAAAGAAAAATATCAGAGCGATGAAACTGATCGGCTTTAATGTGGAACCGCAGGATGATTTTCTCGAAAGCAGAACTCCTCTCCTTTTGAATAACGATGTAATACTTGGTCTTGCCGCTCCGAAAAAATCTTTTAAAAATTATTTTTATAAGAATGCAGACGCGGACGAATTGCTTTTCATTCACAAAGGAAAAGGAACACTCCGCACTTTTCTCGGAAACATAAATTTTGTGAGCGGAGATTATCTGGTGATTCCGCGCGGGATGATATACCAGATGGATTTTGATTCGAAGGAAAACAAAATTCTTTATCTCGAATCTTTTTCTCCGATCTATACTTGTCATCGTTACAGAAATAATTTCGGACAACTGCTGGAACATTCTCCTTTCTGCGAGCGCGATTTGAAACTGCCGAAAAATCTGGAGACGAACGACCGCAAAGGAAGTTTCCTGATAAAAATAAAAAAGGAAGGCATGATGCACGAAGTGGTGTACACTTCACATCCGTTTGATGTGGTGGGCTGGGATGGCTACAATTTTCCCTATGGATTCTCCATTCACAACTTTGAACCGATAACGGGAAGAATTCATCAACCTCCTCCGACCCATCAGACATTCGAAGCGCATAATTTTGTGGTGTGTTCTTTTTGTCCGCGCCTGTATGATTACCATCCGAAATCAATTCCCGCTCCTTACAATCACAGCAACATTGACTCAGATGAAGTTTTGTATTACGCGAACAATGAATTCATGAGCCGGAATAATATTGGAGAAGGCGACATCACGCTTCACCCGAAAGGAATTCCGCACGGACCAGCGCCCGGAGCGATGGAACGAAGTATTGGCGTGAAAGATACCATTGAACTTGCCGTGATGGTGGATACCTTCCGCCCGCTGATGGTGACAGAAGCCGCTGTGAAAATTGATGACGGAAAATATTTTAAGAGTTGGGTAGAATAAAATACAAGTTGGCAGTGGCAGTAGCAGTTTGCAGTAAATACCAATACAAATAATAATTCGTAATATTCGTAACAAGATTCGTTACTTCGTAACCAGAAACAAAAAATGAAAATTGCAATCGGAGCCGATCACGCAGGATTTTCTCTCAAAGAGATTCTGAAAAAATATTTAGTTGGGAAAGGAATCGAAGTAAAAGATTTCGGAACACACTCTGAACAAAGCGTGGATTATCCTGACTTCGCTCATCCCGTTGCAGATGCAGTAGAAAAAAAAGAGTTTGATTTCGGAATGCTGATGTGCGGCAGCGCGAACGGAGTTACTATGGCTGCCAATAAGCATGCAGGCATTCGCGCAGCACTTTGCTGGAATTCTGAAATTGCAAAACTATCGCGCCAGCACAATGACGCAAACATTCTTACGCTGCCTGCACGCTTTATTGAAGAAGCCGAAGCAAAAAAATGCGTGGATGTTTTTCTCTCCACCTCGTTTGAAGGAGGAAGGCACGAGGGAAGGGTGAAGAAGATTGATTGTTGAAACCCTTGCCATGCTTCCCTTATTTAGACACGTAATTATTGTTTCACTTTATTTTGCCCAGTTCCTTTTTATTTCGTTACTTTGTTCTTGCTAACATCAAATTTCTATTTACATGATAAAATTATTTACACTTCGCACTTCTGCGTTCGCAATTTTTCTTGCTGTTGGAATTTCTTCCATGGCGCAGGACATACACTTTTCACAATTCATGCAATCGCCTCTCACGGTGAATCCCGCTCTTGCCGGAACCACCGTCTGGATTCGCGGCACCGCGCAGTACCGTTCGCAATGGAGCGCAGTTACCGTTCCGTATTCCACCATGGGCGCTTCGTTCGATATAAAAAGTAAGAAGCGCTGGTTCAAAGTAAAAAACATGACGGAGAAATACCGCCAGAACGGAGAAAACGGTTTCGGCTGGGGACTGAATGTGTTTAACGACCGCGCAGGCGATGGGCACATGGGCACGCTGCAATTCAACGGCTCGCTCGCTTACCAGATTTTTGTGGGGCAGAAAGGAATGCTTGCACTCGGTTTCCAGGGAGGATTGATGCAGCGCAGCATTGACTTCAGCCAACTGCACTGGGGAAACCAGTACGATGCAACTTCTTCCACCGGATATAATTCTTCTTTCGACCCGAAAGAAAATCTTTCGAACGCGCATTTCATTGTTCCCGATTTAAGCACGGGCGGAATTTATACTTATAAGAAAAGCGAGCGCTATGCTTCCGCAGGCGACCAGATGGATTTCACCATTGGCGCGGCATTGTTTCATGTGAACCAGCCAAAATATTCTTTCCTCGGCACAGGCGAGCACCTGTACATGCGCACAGTGATTCACGGAAACGCCACCATTGGAATTCCCAATTCGCGCCTTGCCATTGCCCCGGGAATCATGGTTGCCAAGCAGGGGCCCAACCAGGAAATTTTTGTCGGCTCGCTGTTTAAATATTCGCTGAAGGAGGATTCCAAATATACCGGCTTTGTAAAAGGCGCTTCCATTTCAGCCGGAGGATTTTTCCGCGCCAAAGATGCGTTTGTAGCCATGATGATGTTTGATTTTTCCAGTTACGGCATCGGGCTGAGTTACGATATTAATGTATCAGGATTGAAAGCGGTGAGCACCGGCAGAGGCGGCTTTGAAATTTCATTGCACTTTCTCAACCCCGCTCCGTATATTTACAGCCAGGCAAGTTTCAATAAATAATTTTTGGGAAGTAAGAAAAACCCCGTTTGCAAATTGTGAGCGGGGCTTTTTTATTATGAAGAATCTTTTTATTCAGTAACTTTTCTTTTTCTATTTTCGTCTTACCCAAAAAACAACTTACCATGCAAGTATTCAAAAAACTTTTGCTCTTGTTTGTTCTTCTTCCTTCCTTATTAATAGCGGTAGCGGCAGAAGGGCCGCTCGTAAAAAAATTCCAGGCAAAGCGCATTCTGCGCAGAACGGCAGTGGTCATTCTCATGGCCCATAAAAAAGTGAAGGAAGGAAAGGTGTACACCGGAAATTTAGCGCGCGCCATTGCGCACCAGCATTATGCCATCCGCCTTTACCGCGAAGGAAAATTTTTCCGCGCCATTCACCAGTCGCGCAGGGCGCGCATGCTTGCGCTCATGGCAATCCAGGCGAACAAGGGAGCCGAAACTGCCGAAATGAAATACGAGAAAGAAGACGAGAACGCGCTCAAAGGCGGGCCCGGTGATGAAGAACTCGACAAGGAAGTGGCGAAAGAACTTCCCGCAGAAGCCGCAGCCAAGGATGAAGAAGTAGTTGCTGCCGAGCCCGCAGTGGATTTGAAGGAAGACGAGTAGTTTCAGATTTCTAATTATTGCTGAAAAATCTTCATCACTTCCCCGAAGAAAATTATTTATCTTCGCTCATCCAATTAATTTAAGTAAGGATGAAAAAAAATTTACCCTGCCTACTTCTTACTTCTTACCTCTTACCGCTTACCGCTGTTTTTCCGCAAACCAACCAAACCAAGTTTCAGAACATTTATAATCTGGGAACAAGCGGCAACGGATTTTTTGTTCCTAATGCCACGCGCAATTCCACCAACGGATACATTACCATGGGCTGGGTTTACGGAGCATCGAGCCAACTATTTCCGGCCGGAATGGTTTTCGAAACCGATACGATGGGAAATGTGAAGTGGGCGAGAAAATATAAGGGAGACAACACATTTGGATTTACTCCGCTTATCATTTCTGATTTTCTTCAAACAGGAGGCAACTATGTGGCAACCGGCAACAGAAACTCAAGAGCCCTATTGATGAAGTTTGTTCCTAACTCAAGCACAGTTAATTTTTCCAATACGTATTCCACCGATGGCTGGGGCGACCGCGTGAAAGAAGACGGTTCGGGAAATCTTGTTGTGGCGGGCGGTTCGCAAACTAAAAGCGCCATGAATCCTGATAAGGACTCCACCAGTATTTATATTTTTAAAACAAACTCTACCGGCACCTATCAATGGGGACGCTCCTATACGCTTACTTCTCCCGTGTTCGATAGTTTTGACGAAGCCACCGATGTGGTTACTGTTCCCACCGGTTATGTATTTACCGGTTATCACAGCGAAAATAACGGAGCCGACACCACTACCAATATTTTAATATTCATGACTGACTTCAGCGGGAATCTTCAATGGATGAGGTCGTACGGAAGTTTATCAACAAATGAAGACGGGCGCAGAATAATTTATGATTCCGGAAATAATCAGTTTGTCATTATGGGATTTACCGATGCGGCAAGCGGCTTCGGAGATGTTTTTATTTTGCGCACCGATGCTTCGGGCAATTATATTACTTCAACCGCATACGGAACAAATGTGGGAATTGCCGAGCCGAGCGATTTTGTTCATACAAAAGACGGTGGCTATGCAATCATCGGCTGGGCTGCCATTGTAAATGCAATTACGTACCGCCCGTTTTTGGTGAAACTCGATGCCGCATTCAACCACCAGTTTACAAAATATTATAAGCCCAGCACGCTCGGAGGATTTTTTACCTATGGAGAAGAAGCGACTAACGGAGGATATATACTCGGAAGCATGGCTGCCGATGGAACGTATGGCGGATGGGCAACCGAACTGATTAAAACCGACAGCCAGGGAAAAACTGATAACACCAGCACTTCGTGCAGCGAGAGCAATTACGTTCCTATTCAACGCACGTATGTTCCGGCCATGAAAACCATTATTCCCACTGTTCGCACAGGCGGAAGCGGAAGCAGTTTTTCTCAAAGCAATTCTTCATTCAATCCTGCAACCACGTTTACCTGCATGGTATGCGCGAAACCTTCAGCGAATGTTTCGCCAACTTCCACGAGCATCTGCGCGGGAAACAGCGTGGTGCTCACTGCTTCGGGCGGAGGAACTTATTCGTGGAACACAGGCGCGGCTTCGGCTTCCATCACCGTTTCTCCTGCCACAACTACTTCGTATAGCTGCTGGGTGTCTGCTATTGCCGGATGCGACAGCGTGGTGGTGGCAACCGTGAATGTAAATTCTGCGCCCACAATTAACATCACCGGAAACAATACTATTTGCCAGGGACAATTTGCTACGCTCACCGCATCGGGCGGAGGCACTTATTCATGGAGCAACAGTTCCACTTCTCCGACCATTGTGGTAAATCCAACTTCAACGGTAATTTATTCGGTGACCGTTACAGGCGCGAACGGATGCACCGGCACTTCGAGCATCACGGTAAATGTAATTTCAACTCCCACCGCAAGCATAAGCGCTGCCTCTGCAATATGCTCAGGAAATTCTGTTACGCTTACCGCATCAGGCGGTGGAAATTACTCGTGGTGGAATAACGGAGCTGCTTCAGCCACAATTACTGATAATCCAACTTCTACAACTACCTACACAGTTACTGTTTCAAACGGAAGTTGCTCAAGCACCACAACCGCCACGGTAAATGTAAATCAATCTCCCGCTGCAAGCATTTCAGGAAGCAATACTATTTGCGTGGGCTATGTGGTTACGCTTACCGCTTCCGGAGGAGGAACGTACTCATGGAACACCGGGCAAACTTCAGCCACGATTACAGATAATCCCGCTTCGGCTACCACCTATTCAGTAGTGGTTACTGCAGCAAACGGATGCACGAATACTGCATCTGTTACTGTGAATGTACTTGCAACTCCCACTGCTTCTGTTTCCGGAAACAATACCATTTGTTCCGGCCAGTCGGCTACGCTCACAGCATCGGGCGGAGGAAATTATTTGTGGAGCCCGGGCGGACAAACCACCGCTTCAATTATTGTTTCTCCTGCAAGCAACACCACCTACTCGGTTACTGTTTCGGCAGGAAGTTGCTCGGATGCAACGAGTATTTTGGTTTCGGTGAATCCAACTCCTTCGGCAACCATTTCAGGAAACACATCTATTTGCCAGGGACAAAATGTTTCGCTCACAGCAAGCGGAGGAGGAACGTATTCATGGAGCACAGGCGCCACTTCCGCATCTATTACAGATAATCCAACTTCGAACACTTCCTATACCGTAATTATTTCGAACGGGCAATGCGCGAGTGCGGCAGTTGCAAACGTAACGGTGCTTTCTACTCCCACCGCAAGTATTACGGCATCAAGTTTCACAATTTGTTCCGGAACTTCCGCCACGCTTACTGCATCGGGCGGAGGAAACTATTTGTGGAGCCCGGGCGGACAAACAACTTCTTCCATTATTGTTTCTCCTGTGGCAAATACGAACTACAGTGTAACCGTATCGAACGGAAACTGCACCGATGCCGCAATCATTGCGGTTGCGGTGAATACTTCGCCCACTGCAAGCGTAACCGCTACAAGCAATTCGATTTGCCTTGGTCAGTCGGCAACGCTCACTGCAAGTGGAGGCGGAACTTATGTGTGGAATCCGGGCGGGCAAACTTCAAACGTAATTACTGTTTCTCCGACAATAAATTCTTCTTATACGGTAACAGTTACTTCCGCGAACGGATGCACGGCTTCGGCAACTTCAAATGTGGCAGTGAATTCTATTCCTGCTGCAACTATTTCTGCATCGGGCGCCACTATTTGCTCGGGCGCTTCCACCACGCTCACTGCATCGGGCGGAGCAAATTATTCGTGGAGCAGCGGACAAACTACTCCGGTGATTGTGGTTTCTCCTTCTTCCACTACAAATTATACTGTGACTGTTTCCAATGGAAATTGTTCGAGTGACACAAACATTACTGTGAATGTAAATCCATCTCCAACTGCCAGCGTTTCGGCAACAAGCAATGCAATATGCTCGGGGCAAAGCGCAACGCTTACTGCGAGCGGAGGAGGAACTTATCTCTGGAATCCAACCGGGCAAACTTCAAATTCAATTTCTGTTTCTCCAACGGCAAATACTTCTTACACAGTAACCGTAACTGCTGCTAACGGATGCACAGCATCGGTAACTTCAACTGTTAGCGTTACTCCGGTTCCAAATCCATCTGTAACTTCAACTGGAAACACTATTTGTTCGGGCAGTTCGGTTACGCTCAGCGCCAGCGGAGGAACAACGTATGTTTGGAATCCGGGAGGTTCTACAACTTCTTCCATTGTCGTTTCGCCAACTTCTAACACAACTTATACTTTAACTGCCGCGAATGGAACCTGCACGGCAACCGCAACCGCAACGGTGAATGTGAATCCTTCTCCGAGCGCAACTTCAGCGGGCGTGTCGGTAAATTATGGAAGCAATACTACTATTTCCGCTTCGGCTTCGGGAGGAACTTCTCCGTATTCTTATTTATGGAATACGGGCGATGTTACACAAACCATTTCTGTTTCACCGGTTGCTACTACTGATTACTGTGTAATTATTACGGATGCAAATAACTGTTCAGATAGTGCCTGCGCCACGGTTACGGTGGAATATGTTTGCGGAGATCTTTTCATTCCCGATGCGTTTTCTCCCAACGGGGACGGGCACAATGATTATTTTGTTCCGCGCGATATCTGCTTCAGGAGTTTTCACCTCACTGTTTATGACCGATGGGGAGAAAATGTTTTTGAAACCGATGATATTTACACGAAAGGATGGGATGGAATATATCACGGAAAAACAGGAGAAACGGCAGTGTTCAGTTATTATTTCTCCTATGAACTGGTGAATGGCGACAGTGGTGTAAAAAAAGGAACGGTTACGCTGCTGAGATAGCAAAAGCAAAGCAGTTCTTCTTTGGAAAATTGCTTTTTGCAAACCAAAATTATTTTCCTATCTTTACCCTTTCAAAACTTCCTTTACATGAAGAAAATTTTTTTCTCAGCAGTTTTTCTTTTCGCCCTGAATTTTTCAAACGCGCAACTGTATAATTCCACCAATATGTTTTATACCGATGCAGGCGCAATTGTTTTTGTGGACGGAGATGTTTACAACGACACTGCGGGGCATATAAAAAACAACGGAGACATTTATTTTACGCAAGACTGGACGAACCATGAGCCGGCATTCGGATTAGATGCAACTGCCGGAACCGTTCACATGGCAGGAGCAAATCAACTCATTAAAGGAAGCCAGACCACCACTTTCAATAATCTCGATTGCCAGAACACGGGAACAAAAACGCTGAACATAAACACAATTGTTGGCGGAACATCCGGAGTTCTTTCGCTGAACAATGCGCCCTTTAACCTGAATTCAAAAACGCTGATTGTGACCAACCCGCTTCCCGCGGCAGTTACGCGAAACAGCGGCTATATAATTTCTGAAACCGACCCCGCTGCCGGATACGGAATTGTAGAATGGAGAATGGGCAACACAACTGCGGGAAATAATTATGTGTATCCTTTCGGAACTTCTGGCGGAACATATCTTCCTTTTTTATGGAACATAAAAACTGCCGGAGTTGAAACTTCAAACGGAAATATGTCGGTTGCTACGTATCCGACTAATGTAACTGCCAGCCCGAACAATATGCCGTTTCCAACCGGAGTAACAAATCTTGCTGACGGAAGCGGAAAAAATGCCGCCTCTTATTGCCTCGACCGCTACTGGATTCTCAACTCAAATAATTATTCCACCAATGCGGTGGCTGATATTACCTTGACTTACCGCGATGCCGAATGGGATAATTCTGTTTCGGGAACCACCAACAATTTTGCAAGCGAAGATGATTTGAAAGGATGGAAATGGAGCGGAAGCGCGTGGCAAAATCCTCCGGTGGGAATTGTGAATACAAATGCAAACACGGTGAGTGTAACGGGCATAAGCGGCTCGGCTCCGTGGACGCTGACAGGAAACGAATTGATTTGCGGAGATTTTTTTATTCCCAATGCATTTTCTCCCAATGGCGATGGACATAATGAAATTTTCAACGTGAGAAATAAATGCATCAAGGATATTGACCTGAAAATTTTTAACCGATGGGGAAACCTTGTATTTGAAACCACCGACCCTGCGCAAGGATGGGATGGTTCCACTCCTAAAGGAAAAGACGGTAACGAAGGAGTATATGCCTACCAAGCGAAAGGGCACATGAATGACGGAACCGAGATTGATAAGAAGGGAACAGTAACGCTGATGAAATAATTTCTTTCCGGTTTTTTTACTGCAACATTTTTACTTCTCATTCGTTTTTTATTTTTAAGGTATGGAAATTGTTGTTTTTCCTTATCTTTAATAAGCAATGCATACATCCGATTACAATATTCTTCTTGCAAAACTCGATGAGTTCATCCGGAAGTTTTACAAGAACCAACTCATCAGAGGAATTCTTTACACTACAGGAGTTTTTCTTGCCTTTTATTTAGCAGTTGCATTGTTGGAATATTACGGGCAGTTCAGCATAACAGTCCGCACGATTTTATTTTACTTGTTTGTTCTCACGAATGGATATGTGATTGCAAAACTCATCCTCATTCCCTTGCTCAAGTTATATCGAATGGGAGAAATAATTTCCAACGAGGAGGCATCGCAAATCATAGGAAAACATTTTTCAAATGTGCAGGATAAACTTCTGAATGTTCTCCAATTAAAAAATCTTGAACGCTCTTCCATTCTTGTTGAAGCGAGTATCAATCAGAAAATAAAAGAACTCAAACCCATTCCGTTTGCTTCCGCCATTGATTTGCGGCAGAATAAAAAATATTTAAAGTATGCATTGATTCCGCTTCTGTTTTTCTTTGTAATTTTATTTGGCGCGCCCAGCATTATTAAAGACAGCACTAAAAGATTGATTGAACACCGGACTTATTTTGAAAAGCAGGCGCCATTCCAGTTTCTCATTCAGAACAAAGAATTGAAAATTCCCCGGCAGGAAGATTTTCTTTTGGAAGTTAAAATGAACGGCAAAGAAATTCCCGATGAAATTTTTGTTGACTTAAATGGAACAGAATATAAATTGACGAAAGAAAACAAAAATGAATTCAGTTTTCTTTTCAAGAACGTGCAGAAAAATATTCCGTTTCATCTTTCTGCCGATGGATTTTCTTCTAGGGAATATGAAATTCTTGCGCTGCCGAAACCCATGCTGCTCGATTTTTCTTTGGAGCTGAATTATCCGAAATATATAGGAAAGAAAAATGAAATGCTTCACAACACGGGCGATTTGGTAATTCCTGCCGGAACAAAAGTTACGTGGAATTTTTCCACACAGAATACAAAGCAGATGAAACTTCGCGTGGGCGACACCGCGTTTTTTGTCGCGCCTGCGGAAGAAAATAAATTCACTGCGTCACAAACTTTCCTGAAGGATAAAACTTATTCCATCAACACTTCCAATGAATTTCTGCAGAACAAAGATTCGGTTTCTTATTCCGTGAATGTGGTGCCCGATATGTTTCCTTCCATTGAAGTGGAAGAGAAAAAAGATTCTGTTTCGTTCAGGCAGTTTTATTATGCGGGAAATATCAAGGATGATTATGGTTTCAGCCGGTTAACTTTTAATTATCATTTTCTCAAGCACACTGACTCAACAGGAAATCCCAAATCCCAAATCCCAAATCCCAAATCTGAAAATATTCCCATCGCGAAACCGATTACGCAGCAATCGTTTTATCATTTCTGGGACATGACCCATCTTTCCATTTCTCCCGGTGATGAGATTGAATATTATTTTGAAGTATGGGACAATGACGGAGTGAACGGAAGCAAGTCCGCCAAGTCGCAAACGTTCATATATCACGCGCCCTCGCTGAAAGAAATTGCGCAGAACACCGAGAAGAAAAATTCTGAAATCAAAAGCGAGATGACAGAAAGCATTTCTCAGGCAAAAGAATTGCAGAAGGAATTGGAAGATTTATATAAAAAAGTTTTGGAAAAGAAAACGCTTTCGTGGGAAGAAAAGAAAAAACTGGAAGACCTGTTGAAGCAGCAAAAAGAGTTGGAGAAAAAAATGGACGACATCAAAAAAGAAAACTTGCAGAACAACGAGCAGCAGAATGAATTTCAGAAACCGAATCCCGAACTGCTGGAAAAACAAAAACAACTTCAGGATTTGTTCGAGAAAGTGATGAGCGAAGACATGAAAAAATTATATGACGAAATGCAGAAATTAATGGACAAGATGGATAAAAATAAAATCCAGGAGATGCTCGAAAAAATGCAGTTGTCGAATAAGGATGTGGAAAAAGAACTCGACCGCAACCTTGAACTCTTCAAGAAGATGGAATTCGAGCAGAAGTTTCAGGAGACATTAAAACAACTGGAAGAACTTTCTAAAAAGCAGGATGAACTCGGAGATAAATCGCTCGATAAAAAAGCGGATGAAAAAGATTTGAAGAAACAGCAGGATTCACTGAACAAACAATTTGACGATATTAAAAAAGCGATGGACGATTTGCAAAAGAAAAATGATGCGCTCGAAAAACCGGAGAAGATGCCCGACACAAAACAGAAGCAGGAAGAAATTTCAAAAGACCAGCAGAACGCTTCGCAGGAACTAAGCAGCGGAAAAAATAAAAATGCTTCTAAGTCGCAGAAGAACGCTTCTCAAAAGATGAACCAGATGTCGCAGCAGATGGGAGAACTGATGGCGCAAATGCAGCAACAGCAGGAAGGCGAAGACGAACAAGCGCTGCGTGATATTCTGAACAACCTCATTCAACTTTCGTTTGACCAGGAAGCGCTGATGAAAGATGCGGATAAAACAAAAACAGATAATCCGCAGTATGTAAAACTTTCGCAGCAACAGAAAAAATTAAAAGACGATGCCAAAATGATTGAAGATAGTTTATTCGCGCTGAGTAAACGGCAAGCGGCTATTCAATCGGTAGTGAACAGGGAAATTTCTGCCATCAATTCCAACATGGAAAAATCCATCGAACTCATGGGAAAAAGAGAAAATCGTTTTGCTCCTGATATTTCTTCGAAGCAGCAATTTTCCATGACTTCCATAAACAATCTCGCGCTCATGCTTGACCAATCGCTGAGCGATATGCAAAACAATTGCAAGAGCAGCGGGCAGTGCACCAAGCCGGGCTCGTGCAAAAAACCGGGGCATGGAAAAAAACCTTCTTCGGCAAGCATGC
Organism: Bacteroidota bacterium; assembly: GCA_016195025.1. NCBI lineage: Bacteria > Pseudomonadati > Bacteroidota > Bacteroidota bacterium. Next base: position 91,475 of record JACQAL010000013.1, read on the forward strand.
GGCAAATGCAGGAGCAATTAAAAAAGCAAATGGAAGCGCTCAAGAAAGGAATGGAGCAAGGCAAAAAGCAAGGCGGGCAGCAGGGAAATTCAAACTGGAGCCAGGAAATGGTGAAGATTGCCGCGCAGCAGGAAGCCCTCAAGCAAATGCTTCAGCAAATGAACAAGGAAGGGGGAATGAACCCGGGCGATATGAAAAATACGCTGAAGATGATTGAAGAATCACAAAAAGATGTGGTGAACCGTAATATTACGGAAGAAACAATGAAGCGCCAGCAACAGATTTTAGAAAAACTTTTGGATTACGAAAAGGCAGAGAAAGAACGTGATACTGAACAAAAAAGACAAGCCACCGAAGCAAAAGATGAACAAAAACGTAACCTTTTCCAATTTAAAGAGTATAACCTTCGAAAAGAGACCGAGACCGAGTTGCTGAAAACAATGCCTCCCTCTTTTAAAAGTTACTATAAAAATAAAGTATCCGAGTATTTTAATAATTTAGCAAACGAAAAACAATAAACAAAAAATGGTCTTGGCAGAAAATCAGAAATTACTCATCCCTTCTAAGGCGGAAAACATGGTGCTGGTTGAAAAACTGGTGGACGATGTTTGCGATTTGTTTGACATAAAAGAAGATTTATACGGGCATATTCTCGTAGCGCTCACCGAAGCGGTGAACAATTCTCTTCAGCACGGCAACAAAGCAAACCCCGATAAAAATATTGAGGTGACTTTTAAAATGAAAGACAGCAAATTATTTTTCACGGTAAAAGACCACGGTCCCGGGTTCGATCACACAAATCTTCCCGACCCCACCGACCCGAAGAATATTGAAAAGCCAACCGGCAGAGGAATTTTTCTGATGAAACATCTTTCCGACAATGTTTCTTTTGAAGACAAAGGCACTAAAGTGATTCTGGAATTCATTCTGAACAAACAAAAGCCCTCCTGAATTTGTTTCCCTGATCGAAATCGAAGGGACTTTTTAATTAACTTTACCTACTATGTTCAATTTAGGCGGAAGCGAAATCTTTTTTATCCTGTTCATCATTCTTCTTTTTTTCGGCTCGAAAAAAATTCCCGAACTCGCGCGCGGATTAGGCAAAGGACTGCGCGAAATGAAAGAAGCCGCCAGCGGAATTGAAAAAGAAATTACCAAAGAAGTAAATGAGGTGAAAGAAAGCGCGGAGGTGAAGAAAATGACGGACGAGTAATTTTTTCTATCTCCTTACTTCAAAATCGAAACATTCCCCTGCTTATCCACGGTGGTTTCGTCCACAAAAACAATATGCAGCACATACACCACCACCTCTGAATCCATTACTTTTCCCTGTCGCATCGGAACTCCGTCCCATGCCTGTGAAGCATTGGTGGTTTCAAAAACCTTTTCGCCCCAGCGGTCGTAAATTGCAAGTTTGAATTCTTTGATGCAGGCAACAATTTCGGGAGGAAAAATTTTCAGCACATCGTTTTCTCCGTCACTGTTGGGCGAAAAAGCGTTGGGCAGAAAATAACCGCTTCCGCAGGGCGGTTCCACCAAAATTTTCACGCAGGCGGTATCCGCGCATCCGCTCGTGTCAGATACGCTCACGCAATATTGGGTGCTCGCGGTTGGCGTGGCAACAGGATTTGCACAGTTGGTGCAACTCAATCCACCGGAGGGAAACCACGAATAGGTTGTTCCACCGGAAGAAGAAAGTTGAACCGAACTTCCGAAAGGAATCGCTGAACTTGTTCCGGCAACGGCTTTAGGTCCTCCCGTCAATCCCACCGATACGGAAAAAGTTTGGGAGCATCCGTTCGCATCGGTTATAATTACAGAGTAGGTTCCCGAAGAAAGCCCCGTAGCGGTTTGCGTTCCCTGGAAATTATTCCACACATACGTGAAAGGAGCATTTCCGCCCGAAGGATTTGCGGTGGCGGTTCCATCGCTCGTGCCGCAATTGGCAGGCGTGGAAGAAAGCGTTGCAGTAACGGCAGGCGGCTGCGCAATAGTTATTGTCTGAAGATTGCTGCATCCGCTTGCATCGGTAACAACAACGGTATATGTTCCCGCAGAAAGCCCGGTGGCAGAAGAAATGGTTTGCCCGCTGCTCCACCAATATGTATAAGGAGCACTGCCTCCTGTTACCGCTGCCGCTGCCGAGCCGTTGCTTCCTCCGTTGCAGGTAACCGTGTTGGTGGAGGATGCACTAACGTTGGGTCCGTTTGCATTTGCAATGTTTGCCGTTTGTGTTTGCGTGCAGCCGTTCGCATCGGTAATAGTGCAGGTGTAATTTCCCACAGCAAGGTTGGAAATGGAAGATGTGGATTGCCCGCTGCTCCACGAATAAGTTAAGTTTCCCGTGCCTCCTGTTGCTGTCACGGTTGCCGCTCCCGTGCTCGAACCGCAAGTGGTGTTGGTAACCGAAACGCTCGAAGTGATTACAGGCGGCTGTGAAATGGAAACCGTTTGATTGCCCGCGCATCCTGCCGCATCGGTAATAATAATAGTATATGTTCCTGCGGAAAGATTGGAAACGGAAGAAGTAGTTTGCCCGCTGCTCCACGAATAAGTATAAGGCGCTGTTCCTCCGCTTGCGTTGGCAGAAGCCGAGCCGTTGCTTCCTCCGTTGCAAAGTAAATTAGTTGGCGTTACCGCCACCGATAAACTGGGCGTGGTGGTAATAAGCGCAGTGGCGGAAGTGGTGCAGCCGTTTGCATCGGTAATAGTTACCGAATAATTTCCTGCGGAAAGATTAGAAACAGAAGAAGTGCTTTGCCCGCTGCTCCACGAATAAGTATAAGGCGATGTTCCTCCGCTGGAAGAAACAGCCGCGCTGCCGTTGTTTCCTCCGCACGAAGAAGAAGTAATGGTGGTAGTTGCTGCAATGGCGGGCGGCTGCGTGATGGAAACCGTTGCCGTGCTGGTTGCGCCCGAAGCATCTTTCACAGTTACTGTATAATTTCCAGCGCATAATCCTGTGGCAGTGGAAGTAGTTTGTCCGTTGCTCCAGGTATAAGTATAAGGCGATGTTCCGCTTGAAACGGTTGCTGTGGCAGTGCCGTTGCATTGCGCGTTGCATTTCGGATTCACGCCTGCTGCGGTTACTGCCAGCGAAGAAGTTGAACAAACAGGTGAAACTTTTTTGCAGGCCGACATGTTCACCGAAGCGGCAAACCCGTTTCCGCAGGCAACCACTTCGCCATTGGTGTTCACCGCCACATCGTAAACTTCTGCCGGAACATTGGCGGAAGAAAGCAGATTCAAACCTGCATCGTACTTATGAATTTTTCCGTTCGCGCCCACGTACACATTTCCGCAGGAATCAATGTCAATTCCTCCGGTGCCCATGGAAATTTGTCCGCTCGCAGTAGTAGTTATCCCATTCGGAACAGAAACCTGGTTTACAATGGCGCCTGTGGAAATATTTCTCCGGTAAAGCGTGGCGCCTGTGAGTGTATAAAGGTCGGAGTTGGTGGCAGCAATGGCGTTCACTCCCTGGTTGGTTACTCCATAGCCCGCGCAGCCGTAACTGAATGTATAAGTGGTTGCCGCGCGGTAATTAATGGCGAGCGCGGTGGTGAACGAACCAATGGTATCGAACGTAGCAAAATGATAATCGCCATTGGGCGCTTTGCACAGCGCGCGTATTTCATTCGGATTGGTTACTGCTGGAAAAGGCGGAGGGAATGGCTGAAACGAAACTACTTTTGCCACCGCCACACTGCTGATGACAGAGCCGTTTGTTAAATTAATAGTGTATGCCCGTCCTTCGCCTGTGAGTTGAAGCATGGGATTAAAAGTGAGCCGCGTTCCGCCCATGACCAGTTGCGTGTAATCGCAGTTGAACGAGCCATGCCAGTATTCATCGTTGCTTCCTCCGTTTGCCGTCCATGCCTGTGTGCCTGCAGTACTTATTTTCCGGATGACTGCGGACGAACCGGAAGTAACATAACTCTCGCCTGTTTGCGGCTGCGTAATCAATGTTCCAATCCAGTTGCCGGAAGCAGCCCATCCTGAATTATATGTCCATTGAATCGCTCCTGCGGCATTAAACTTTTTCAGTTTGGTTACCGAATCGCCCCATACATATACGTTGCCGGCATAGTCGGTTTCAACATCCCATGCTTTGTTCAGTCCACCGGTAAAAACAGGGCTTACCGTCCAGGGGTCAATGATGATTGCAGCGTTTGCTTTTCCTTCCCCGTCAGGAAGAGAAAAAGAAACAACATTATTTTTTACAGAGAAGGAAGAAGAAATTTTTTTATGATTGCTTTCATAGAAAGTAAAAGGAGCATGGTCAATAATATCTCCGAACAATGTTGGAATATGAATATTTCCTTCCGCATCGGTAAAAATTTTTTCGGGACCGGAATATTTCATTTTCACTTTTGAAACATCCGCTCCCGGGTGAAGTATAAGAGAATATTTTATTCCTTCTTTTCCTTCAGGGAAAATATATTCCACATCTATATTCGGATAAAGATTTTTGTAAATAAGTTTTTTATAGGCGGGAATGAAGTTGCTGTTTTTTCCCGCTGCCGTAGCGTAACTGAAATAATCTTCCGATTTGTCTTCGCCTGTTACTTCCGCATCGGGGTTTGCATTTTCCCATTGCAGATGAATGAGCGCGGTGGTGATTTTTGCGGAGTGTTCTTCCTTTTCATGCTCGCGGAATTCTTTTTCGCTCCTGAATTTTTTTCCCCATTCATTCTCTTTTTCTTTTTTCCGTTCGGCTTTGTCGAAGCGGTACGTCAAGCCCTGCTTGGTAAAATAAATCTGCGCGGCATCCCAATCCACCGCATACAAAATTTTTGTGCCGGGCAAATTATTTCTGCCGTCAAACTGCGATTTGTTTTCGATGAAGCGTTTTGTTTGAAAGGAAGTGTTCCAGTCGAGCGAGTAAGAAAAAAACGGAAGAAGAAAAATAAACGGGAAGGAAAGTTTTTTCATACGCTTGAACGGGTTTCAGAGTTTGACAAATTTAGCCAGAAGTTGTTTGCCCGCTCCGTTCACGCGGAGAAAATAAATTCCGCTGTTAAGTTCGCGAATGCTTAGTTGCAGCAGCGTGGAGCCCTTCACTGCGTTTTGCTTTTCGCTCTGCAGAATTCTTCCCTGCAAATCAAAAATTTCCAGTTGAACTTCCGAGTTTTCAGGAGCGAGCAGTGTGCCCTGCAATTCTTCACCTGCAGGATTTTTTAAAAATAATTTCCATTCATCGGGCGAAGCAAGTTCCACCGGAATGGTGCCGGCATATTCAGATCGTCCATCGAAATCAGTTTGCTTAAGGCGGTAATAAACAGTTTCGGGTTTAAGGTTTAAAGTTTCAAGCGGGTCGGTAAATTCATAACTGCGAACAGTAGAAGAATTGCCCGCGCCTTTTATGGTTCCCACATTCTTCCAATCTTCCGGCATTCCATCCTTCCGCTGTATTTCAAAATAATCGTTGTTGGTTTCAGTAGCGGTTTCCCAGTTCAGCAATACTCCGCTGCCGGAAATTTTTCCGGTGAATGAAAGAAGTTCAACCGGCAGCACCGTGTTGCAGGGTCCTCCACCGGTCTTGTAATAAAATTTCACTATCTCGCTTCCGTTTGCGCCAAACATTACGTTGAAAGGTCCTGCACCGCCACCGTCTGAAAGGCATATATAATAGGTAGCGGTAGCAGGAGCCGTCCACGTGATTTGATTCATGCCGCAGCCGCCAAAATTATTATTTCCGTTGTTGTTGTAAGAATCCACCAGCGGAGAGCCGCTTCCGTTCGAGCAGGCAGTAAATTTCTCCGCTGCCTTCGCAGGCGAGCGCAAAGCAATATTGCTGTCCGGCTGTTGCGGCAAACTGCGCTTTCACATACTTTGAACTTCCGGTGTTAAATGTGTTCGAAGCAGTGGGCGGAATTTGCTGCGTAGTGGAAGTAGGCGTAATGGTGTAACTGTTGTAATAAATGCCCGAACACGGAACAGCCATCCATTGCGCGCTCGCAGCGAAAGAAAAAAATAAAACCGCAGCGCATGCAGCAAGTTTTTCAGAAAGAAATCTGAAACAAAAAACTTTTTTCATCTGGAAACATTTTTAGTTGTTGATTGAAAAAATATTTTGTTTCATGGCTCTGCAAATTTCATTCATTGCGCGCATGAATCCAACGCAATCTGCCTTCAGAAATTAGCCGTTAAACATACGGCTTTACAGGTTTATATAAGAGAAAGAAAAACAGCCCTGCCTGGTTTTTCTATAGGAAGAACCGGTTGAAAGAGATGATTTTGTTTTCGGAATAATGCAATCTTATAATTCATATCTTAGAGGTCTAATGAAAACGCCTTCGCAGGATTTATTTCTACTTATTCAGTCGCTGAGCAAAACTGAGAAGCGCTACTTCAAAAAATTCTCCGAACTGCACGGAAAGGAAGACAATAAATATCTTCTGTTGTTCGATGCCATTGCAAAGCAAAAACAATTTGACGAAGAGGCGCTGAAGAAGCAGTTCAAAGCCCAGGCATTCATGCGGCAGTTTCCGGTGGCAAAAAATTATTTGTTCTCAAAAATTCTTGACGCACTTGAATTTTACCACCGCGATTCAAGCATTCATTCCCTGGTGCGTAGAAACATTTACCGTTCGGAACTTCTTCAGAAAAAAGGATTGTATGACCCTTCCATGAAACTTCTGCGCAAGGCAAAAGAAGATGCCGCCTCGCTCGATTTATTTCACGCGCTGCTCGAAATAAACATGCACTGGGAGTTCAATGTGCTTCTTGAGAAATACGACCTCGGGCAATTAGGCGCGCTGCACGAAGACGCGCTCAACACCACCGCGCTTATGAACGATGCAGTGATGTGCCGCAACCTGAGTTTGAAAATGGTGAACCTGTACAATCATTATTATAAAACGCGCGATAAAAAAATTCTGGAGCAGGCGGAAGCACTGATGAAGAATCCGTATTTCAAAAATGCAGAAGGAATAAAATCGTTCACCGGCCGCCTGCGCATTTACGAAGCGAAATTTTTTTTCCAGTACGCGAAAGGAAACCTCGATGCCGCCTGCACGGAAGGAGACAAGGCCGCACGCCTCTGCCTTGCTTCTCCGGTGGTGATGGAAAACAATATCAAACTTTATCTCGTAATGGTGAGTAATTTATTTTACGTGCGCAGCGAACAGAAAAAATATTACCAGGCATATACGTATCTTCTTCAACTGGAAAAGGCATTGCCGTATGTTAAAACTTACTCGCAGCGCGCAAAATATTTTTACCTGCACGAAAACGCATCGCTGCATTATCTCTATCAAACTGCAAAGTTCAGGGAACTGGAGAAAAAACTTTCTTCCGTCATCAGCGGCATGGCAGCACACGAAAGCGAACTCAGCAACTTTGAAAAAATTGCGCTGCTCACCAACTTCGCCATTTCGTGTTTTTATCTCGGCAATCTGAAACTCTGCATCCAATACCTGAACAAACTCCGCAACGAATTTGATTTATCCATCAACCCCGAAGTGCAGTACTTCCTGAATATTTTTTATCTCATTGCACATTACGATTCGGGGCATCATGAAATTCTGCCGTACCTCGTGGAATCGTTTAACCGGTTCCTGCGCAAGAAGAGCCATATTTCAAAAGTGGAAACCGTGATGGTGGATTTGCTGAAAAAACTTCCGCGTGCCGACAAGGAAAAAAATCTTCCCGAAGCATTCAGGCGGATGAAAAAAGAAATTGAAAATATTCCCAGCGAAAAAATGCATTACTATATTTTCAAATACTTTGATATTGAATCATGGCTCGAGAGCAAAATAAAAAATAAATCTTTCCAGGAAATTATCAGGGAGAAAATTAAAACATCCTGATGCTGAAAATAAAAAATCCCTTTCCGCTTGGGAGAAGGGATTTTTCATGGGAAAAGATTTTTTTACCTCAGCAACTCCACATAGCCCTTTAAGACAACATCCTTAAAGATGGCAACGTAATAGTACGTTCCTTCCTTAGCCGGGTTGCCGCTCATGTTCGTTCCGTCCCAGCAGCGCTTGGTGTCAGTGCTGGTGAACA